>JAIOXP010000010.1:0-33393 GCA_021741705.1 Rhodoluna sp.
TCAATTCTACCGCGACCCCCGAGACGGCTAAACTGAGAGGACCGAACCAGGAGAATTCGCCTAGTGGCCTATGGCGCACGCTTGGAAAGCGTGTTGGGTGAAAGCCCTCGGGGGTTCGAATCCCCCATTCTCCGCCAGCAACTCCCTTGATTTAGAGCCTCAGTAGGGGCGTTTATCGAGGGAGTTTTTGCTTAATGTGCAATGTTGGGTGCAATGTCTCTCTCTTGCTGACACCTAGATGAACCAGGTGCTTGCTTCTTGACTAATGCGATAAATCAAGGTGCACTTTGTCCTTGTAGGGCAGGACCTCCACTAAAACTGAAAACCAGCTTTATTAGAAAAACTGTCAGAAGAAGGCCCACCGCAGATTCGAGTCCCTGAGGTAAATGAATAGCTGCTGCCCCTATCACCACCAAAGCAAGCGCCAGAGCCACACTCGTGTTGCGAGTCAAGATCAAAACGGCACCTGCGACAACCATCCAGGTGTAAGCCACAATTACAGAAGCTGTTGCTTCGGGGAAAACGAAGGCAATCGCAATTCCATGAACTACATGTACGGCCAGGAAAAGTAGTCTCAGGCTGGTGTTTCTAGATCGCCAGTAGGTTCTTGTGCCTTGGGAAAGATTTGCGACCGCACCACCAGCTAGATCGAGGGAGACCATAACTAAAACTCCGACTTGAAGCACAGACAGAACTGCCAATCTGTCTTGGATGGAAATCAATACCAAAGAGGCAAACGCAACAGCAGTCAAATAGACAAGTGCGAGTTCACCTGGAGTTGTGGATTCCCCGTGGAGGGGTCGAAGAATGGTTGGAACTCTCAACTTACCGACCTCTTCGGATTCTTTATAGCAAATTGATACAGGGGCCAAAGCGGAAATAGCAGTAGCACTAAATTGGGCAACCACCAAAGAATGTCGAAGTAACCGAGAAGTACCCAGTAAGTAAGCGCCATCCCTCCAGCAACTGAAGTCAAAACCAGAGAGATGATGAGAAATACCGAACCATTAAGCCGCTTGGTGGTTTGCCCAATTATTCCAGTGATAGCAGCCAAGATGTCGAGAGGAAAAAATGACCAATTCCAGGCTTGCACTTCTCGCAATTCATAACCCTCAAACATCACCTCTGGTGGCAAGGCTCTGAAAACAATTAGTGACCAATAAACAATGAACCCCACATCGATTACCCAAACAATGGCTTTCTGTGCGGTAGTTAGTTTCAAGATCAGCTCCTAAAGATTTACTTCTTGGAGTCCCTGGAATACTGGGTTACTCCAAGCCATGCTCTTTCAAGCACGTCTTCGATATCAAGTGGCTTAGCACTGGGTCGATAAGGATCCTCGCTTCCGGCCAGCATTGTGAAGCCATGAACTATTGACCATGCGAAATGGGCTACCGCTTGGACTTCTCTAGGCTCAACGAGGCCTTCGTTGCAAAGATCCAAAATTGCATCATGCAAAATTCCGCGAGCGGAAGGATTATCCTCCCTATTCGGAAGTTCGCTGCAATCCAGAAAAGCAACCGAGAATAGTCCCGTTTCCGCTAATCCAAATCGGATGTATTCCCTTCCGGTGGCCATGAACTTTCGCTTCACGTCAGTTTCTTTGGCAACAGCACGAGCCATTCTTCTGGCTAGCTCTTCCCTAGCTTGTTGGGAAATTGCAGCTTTTAGGTTCTCCCCGCTAGGAAAGTGCCGATAGACCGCCATTGGGGAAACGTCTACCAACCTGGCCAAGTGAGTGACCCCGAGGTTGCGCGAACCCGAGGCCTTGGCTTCTTTCATCCCAACCGTTAGAAGGGCCTCTTCTAGGTTGCCGTGATGATATGTCTCTTTTTTCATGAGTTTGATGTTGACGAGCTACACATTAGCCTATTATGTTTATAAGATAAACATTAGAGGAGACAAGCATTTGAGTGATTTACACGTAGTAATAGGTAGTGGCACTATCGGCAGAAGGCTTGCCGGAATGCTCGCATCCGATGGTAAGCGGGTCGTTCTTATTGCCCGATCGGCCACCAAGAACACTATTGCTGGTATCGAGCAAAAAGTTGCTGACGCAACTTCAGTCGACTCTCTCCTTGCTGCAGCCCCAGAGGCGAAGACTGTCTACAACTGTGCCAACCCTGATTACACGAAATGGACTTTGGAGTGGCCCAAGCTTTCAAGCGCAGTCAACCAATACGCCATTCAAACCGAGGCCGATCTAGTGATTTGTTCGAACCTTTATGGCTATGGACCCCACGACGGTGTTCTAACTGAAAGCCAACCCCTGAACGCCACCTGGCGAAATGGCCAAGCAAGGGCGAAGGTTTGGAAAGAAGCCAAGACCTTGCATAACGAGGGAAAGCTCAGGGTCACTGAAGTTAGGGGCTCGGATTACATCTGTGCCAACGAGCAAAGCCGAATGGGAGATCGGGTGGTGCCAAACCTCATTCAGGGCAAACCCATCCAACTACTTGGAGCTTTGGATCAACCACACACCTGGACAGATCCCGATGATGTGGCAAGGCTAATGATGACCCTTGCCGAAGACGATCGAAGCTGGGGAAAGCCTTGGCATGTTCCAAGCAATGAACCACGAACCCAACGTGAAGTAGTTGCAGACATAGCTTCTGAACTGGGAATTTCAAAATATCGAGTGAGTTCGGCTGGGATTGTTCTGGAAACCATTCTCGGATTGTTTAGTCCCATGATTCGCGAGCTAAACCGAGGTGTGTACCAGTTCAACAAGCCATTTATTGTTAGCACCCAAGCAGCCACTGAGAGCTTTGGACTAAAAGCTAAACCTTGGAACAAAGTCATCAGCGATCTTGTCTCTGCCTATCGGGAAAAACAAGATGCGAAACAATAGCTCTTTCTTACCAATTGACCATGAATACTAAAAACTGGAAAGGAAACAAAAAATGAGTGATGCATCAAGGTGGATGATTGCACTTGCTTTTATCTCGCTACCAACAATTGCCTTTGGGGGCTACTTCCTTCTGTCGATTCTCAAGAGACAAAAGGGAACTGAGAGAATCTCAGCTATACAGCGGGATTACTTCAAAGCAGGTCATGCTCACGCTGGCGTTCTCGTGATTTTGAGCATCATCGGACAATTGGTTCTCGACTTTTCGCTCTTCAACGAAACTTTGGTTTGGGCCATGCGAATCGGATTATTTGTTGCTCCGCTTTTGATTTCCGGTGGATTTTTTGGTGGGGCGCCAAGATCTGCTGAGAGTCAGCCAGGAGGACTGGTGAGGCTTATTCCTATCGGAGCAGTCGTAATGAGTCTCTCGACCCTCGGTGTTGGCCTCAGTCTATTAATTACTCTTTAACTAGGAGAGCAGGATGGATTTAATTTATGCTTTCGGGCCGGCTGCAGTTGGCTCCATTGCTGCCATCGCCATTGCGTCTTACTGCTGGAATAGGTTTCGTGTAGCCAGTTTTACAATCTTGATCTGGTTTTTGGTTGCAGTTATAGTGGGGCAGTTTGCTTTCTTTCCGGGAAGCTACGTATCCGAACTTGATCCGCTGATACGCTTCATGACCTTCGGCACGTTAGCTTTTGGTCCTGCTGCAATTTTGATATTTCTCTCACTAAGGATAAAAACCTTCCAAGAAGCCTTAAGTAAGATTTCAACTGCAGATTTAGTCCTGACGCAGACTTTCAGGATTGGAGGGGTTTTCCTAATTCTGGCTTTCTTGAGGGGAGATCTTCCACCTGAGATAGGTCTGATATCAGGATTGATGGACGTCACGATTGCAGTTTCCGCTATTGCCTTAGCAATACATTTGCGAAGAGATGGTCAAAATGCAAGAGGGTTAGTCAGGGCATGGGCAGTTTTCTCGCTTTTGGATTTTGGTTGGGCAACGATCATGAAGTTCGCTGGTTTTTTTGGGGTATTGGAGCTAAACCCCGACCCAGCGATGCTAGGAAATCCTCCGCTATTGATTATTTCCTTATTTGCGCTACCGCTAGGAATTTTCGTAAGCGTCCATCTCATTATTCGATCTCGTGAGAATTTTGTCCCAGAGCGAATCCCGGAAGCAAATAAGTAGGAACCTCATCGAGTAGACGTCCTGAATCAACGTTCTCGAAAAAAGCTATGAGGCGAATATTCCAAATTCGATAGTGACTCCGCCAATTGAGGGCTCGTGGGGCCAATCTTTTGGGGAGTTTCTTTGCCTAATTTGGTACTCCAGGTGCAGTTTGAGCAACATAACTTGCATTCAACTAATGTTGTATTAATGCTATATAGCATCTATACTACATGTATGAGTAGGAATTCCGAAGAGCCGGTATTCAACCAAATCGAGCAGATTCGCACCTCCCAAGGGTTGAGTAGGCAAGAGCTAGCTGATCTGGTTGGAGTCCACTACCAAACCATTGGCTACTTAGAGCGCGGGGAATACAGCCCCTCTCTAGTGCTGGCCCTTCGAATCGCCAAGGCCCTGAAAAAGGAAGTTTCAGAGCTTTTTTCACTGACTGAACAGAAAAGAGGAAAGAAGTAATGTCCAAGAAGAACAAGATTTACTGGCTTGAAGGTGTGACTGAAAAGGGCACTCGGGCTTTGCTAACTGATGAGAATTCGAAGTTCAAGTGGCTTAGATCTCAGCGCAACAGGCGATTGCTTGTAATTCTGAATATGCTTGGCATTGTTTTGGTCTCCCTGGGAAGCTACTACCCAACCCTGAAAACAAATCTCAACCTAAACTCCGCGACAGAGCTAGTTGTTTATAGCGTGACTGCTATTTTTGTGATTTTTCTATTCCTTGGTACTTACTCCTTTCTTCGAATTGCAGTTAGAGGAATAGCTGATGCACCGGATGAGCTATTGGACGAAAGGCAGATTCAAATCCGCAACACCTCTTACCGGTATGCCTATTTGGCTATGGGATACATCGTGCTAGGTCTTCTGCTCTAGATGTTCTTTGGACCGGAATTACAAATGTTCCAGCCGGAAGGTAATGACGGCAGCTACCTGGCGATTGCGACGATGTTTGCCTTCGCCGCTGCTCCATCGATGATTCTTGCTTGGCGTGAGAGAGACATCTAAATTGGCAATAACTCAAAGAGATAGTTTTCCAGACGTCCTGCGCGGATAACGGCGCAACCTGTAAAGCTCAAATAATCTGCAATAGCAAATGAACTAAAGCGCCTTCAGAATGTCGTTGACCTTTTCCTTGGCATCACCAAAGAGCATCTTGGCATTTGGCTTATAGAACAGCGGGTTTGCTACCCCTGCGTAACCAGAGGCCATCGATCTCTTGAAGACGATTACGTTCTCGGCTTCCCAAACCTTTAGCACCGGCATACCGGCAATCGGGCTCGATGGGTTCTCGGTTGCAGCTGGGTTCACAGTGTCGTTAGCTCCAATAACCAAAACCACATTGGTGCTGGCAAGGTCCTCGTTGATTTCGTCCATCTCTAGAACGATGTCGTATGGAACCTTGGCTTCAGCAAGAAGTACGTTCATGTGTCCTGGAAGACGACCAGCTACTGGGTGAATACCGAAGCGAACCTCAACACCCTTTTCGCGAAGCTTTTTAGCAAGTTCGGCAACTGGGTATTGTGCCTGAGCTACCGCCATGCCGTAGCCCGGTGTTATCACAACAGTCTTAGCGTTGCTCAACAGTTCAGCTACCGATGCTGCGTCGGTCTCGGTGTACTCGCCAGTTTCCTCTTCAGATTCAGAAGGAGCTTGAATTCCATAGCCTCCGAAGATAACCGAGATGAAGCTTCGGTTCATCGCACGGCACATGATGTAAGAAAGGTAAGCACCGGAGGATCCAACTAGGGCACCAGTTACGATTAGCAAGTTGTTGCTCAAAAGGAAACCTGTTGCAGCTGCAGCCCAACCGGAATAGCTATTTAGCATCGAGACAACTACCGGCATATCTCCACCACCGATGGAGGCAACCAGGTGCCAACCAAGAGCAAGCGCCAAAACTGTTACGGAAATAAGCAGCCCGAGTTCTGGGGTGATGACATAAGCAACCGTTAGGGCAACAAAGCCAACAAGGGCAAATAAGTTCAGGAAGTTTCTTCCAGGAAGAATCAATGGTTTCGAAGACATCTTCGCTGAGAGTTTCAAATAAGCAACTATGGAACCAGTAAAAGTAATGGCTCCAATAAACACGCCTATGAAGACCTCTGCGCTATGAACTGCAGCAAGATCTGGAGTTAGCTCCTTGGCGTGCAGTGCTCCGTTCCAACCAACCAAAACTGCTGTTAGACCCACGAAGCTGTGAAACAGAGCAATTAGCTCTGGCATGCCAGTCATGGCAACTACCTTTGCTCGCCAGAGACCAATCACGGCACCAATAGCTAATGCACCAACTAGAACTCCGAGGCCAAGGACAGTAGAGTCGCTCCAGTCACCCGAAAAGGCCAACCAAATAGTTGCAACCATGGCGATAGCCATTCCAGCAATTCCATAACGAACACCGGTTCTACCAGTTTCATGCTTGCTAAGTCCTGCAAGGCTCATGATGAACAACAGGGCTGCTGCAACATAAGCTGCGTTGGCTATAGCTAGTGCGCTCATTAGTTATCTCCCTTCGTGAACATCTTGAGCATTCGGGAGGTAACTGCGAAACCACCAAAGACGTTGATGCTTGCGAGCAAGACACCAACAGCAGCGAGAATCTGAACCAGCAAGATGGCGTCGGTGACCTGCAATACGGCAGCCACCACAACAATTCCGGAAATGGCATTTGTTACCGACATTAGAGGGGTGTGTAGCGCGTGGTGGACTTTACCAATCACATAGAACCCGATCACAACCGAAAGCATTAAGACCAAGAAGTGCTCCGGTAGCGGCGCTGGAGCTAGGGTTACAACACCAAATAGTGCCGCTAGGCCCAATGCAATCAAGGCTGCCCTGGTCCGTCCAGACATCTTCTTTTTCTCTGGGATTACAACCGCTTCAGCCTTCGCTACCGGTGCTGCTGATACCTGCACCGGTGGCGGTGGCCAGGTGGTTGCACCATCTTTGACCACGGTCACTGAACGCATTACTACGTCTTCGAAATCGATTACGGCCTTGCCGTCTTTGCCTGGGGTAAGAAGTTTCAAAAGGTTTACAAGGTTTGTTCCATAGAGCTGAGAGGACTGGGCCGGTAGGCGTGAAGGAAGATCCGTATAGCCAAGGATTGTGACGCCGTTAGCGGTAACAATTTTCTTTCCGGCAACAGATCCAGCAACGTTTCCACCCTGCGCTGCGGCCATATCCACAATTACGCTGCCTGGTTTCATGAGGGCAACATCCTCGGAAGTGATTAGCTTCGGGGCAGGTCTTCCAGGAATCAAGGCGGTGGTAATAATGATGTCAACATCGGCTGCCTGTTCAGAATAGATTTCGGCAGCTCGTTGCTCGTAAGCCTTGCTGGTTTCTTTGGCGTAGCCATCACTGGATTGCATTTGCTCTTCGACCTCAACCAAGAGGTATTCGCCACCAATTGATTTAACCTGATCGGCGACCTCTGGTCTTGGATCGGTCGCCCTAACAATTGCTCCAAGGCTAGATGCCGAACCAATTGCGGCAAGACCGGCAACACCAGCTCCAGCGACAAGCACTTTGGCAGGTGCAACTTTTCCAGCAGCTGTGACTTGTCCGGTAAAGAAGCGGCCGAACTCATGAGCTGCTTCAATAACAGCACGGTAACCTGCGATGTTTGCCATTGAGCTAAGAACGTCCATCGATTGCGCTCTTGAAATTCTTGGAACCGCATCCATCGCGAGCGCGGTAACGCCCTGCTTTGAAAGAGACTCAAGTAGTTCAGGCTTGAGGGCTGGGCTCAAGACTCCCACTAGAACTGAGCCCTTCTTGAGCTTGCTTATCTCGGAATCTGATGGAGCGCTAACGGTAAGAACAATGTCTGCACCCCAGGCTGCAGCTTGGCTATCAATCTTGGCCCCTGCGGCTTCATAGGCAGAGTCTGGAAATGATGCCTTGATCCCGGCACCTTTTTCAACCACAACTTCATAGCCAAGGGAGCGAATAACCTTCACGGTCTCAGGAGTTGCGGCAACCCTAGATTCGGCTTCCTGCTCAGCGACTACACCAATTAGCGACACGATTCTCCTTCGGGAAATCTAATTCAGCATAAGTCTAAAGGGGCGTTTGGGGTCCAAATGGCGAGAGCCTATTCTGGCTGATTTTCCCCGTCGTTAGATTGCTGATTCATCATGGCGGTCAGGGTCTCGTTGGCAGTTTTGACTATTTCGTAGGTCCTAGATATCAGCTCTTCTGCGGACTGGGAGCTGAGTAGGTCTAGCTGGTCCAATGGGCCAACCGGAAGCACTCCAGCCATCTGCCAACAGGCATCCATTGGATCATCGCTGAACTCAATGTCGGCACCAAACTGGAGGCTGCCAAATTCACTAACAAAAGCCAGTAATTGCCGAACTTTTGTTTCCAGGTGAGCTTTGGTGGGAAGGAGGCTATCGTCCCAAATCAAATCAGGAAGCAAGTCGATGTCTGCCATTGGATAAGGATCATCTGGTAGCCAAGCGTTTATTCGAAAGCGTTGTGAGCCAAATGATTCCAGACCCAGAAATTCTTCTGTGGTGCCAATCTCGGTAACCGAGGCAATGGTTCCGATACTCATTCGCTTTTCTCCCCCACCGACTTCTTTACCGCGCTCGATAAGGACAACTCCAAACTCTGGCTTCTCGGAGGTCACAAGATCGCCCAATAGTTTTAGGTAGCGCTGTTCAAAGATTCGAAGCGGTAGTGGCATGGCGGGCAACAAAACAGAGCCTAGGGGGAACATGGGCATTACTGGCATGGTTCAGTTAGCACTCGACAACGTTTACAGCCAAGCCACCCATGGATGTCTCTTTGTACTTGGTAGACATGTCAACACCGGTTTGTCTCATGGTTTCAATGACAGTATCCAAAGAGATCTTGTGATCGCCGTCTCCCAACAGAGCAAGTCGCATGGCGGCAACCGCGGTTCCAGCGGCAATTGCATTTCTTTCAATGCAAGGTAGCTGAACAAAGCCACCAACTGGATCGCAAGTTAAGCCAAGGTTGTGCTCCATGGCAATTTCCGCAGCGTTTTCTATTTGCTCGTTGGTGCCACCCAGCACCGCTGTTATTCCTGCAGCAGCCATAGAGCAAGCTGATCCAACTTCGCCCTGGCAACCAGCTTCGGCTCCCGAAATTGACGCGTTCAACTTATACAGCGCGCCAATAGCCCCAGCGGTCAGTAAATAATCGCGTGCGATCTTTTCATCGCTTATTCCACGGAACTGGTTGGCAAAGTATGCAACTGCGGGAATGATGCCGGCGGCACCATTGGTCGGTGCTGTAACCACCCTCATGCCAGCGGCATTTTCTTCGTTAACTGCAATAGCAAAAGCTTGCAGCCATTCCGCAGTTAGATCTCCGGCGCTGTTCTCGCTTTTCGACATCTCGGCAAGGCGTTCTGTCATGCCTCGGGCCCGTCTTGGGACATTTAGATACCCAGGCAAGACCCCTTCGTTGCTAAGACCAGATTGAATACAGGCTTTCATCGCTGCCCAAATTGCTGTAAGTCTTGCGTGAACAGCCTGCTCGCCATGAATCGCAACCTCATTGCGATAGGCAATCTCAGCGATGGACACACCTTCTGAGTTGGCATGCGCCATCAGTTCAACAGCTGACTGAAATGGGTAAGGAACCTCGCGGTAAACCTGAAGTGTTTCAGTTTCGCCCTCAATGAAGCCTCCGCCAACTGAGAAAAAGACTGCGCTATGAACTAGCTCTTCGTTGTTGTAAGCCTGGAATCTCATGCCGTTTGAGTGCTTAGTCAGCCTTTCTTTGCGCTCAAAAACTAAATCGCTTTCGCTAAAGGCAACAGTGTTTCCAAGAAGTGAAATCTGCTTGGTGGCTTTGGCGTTCTCGTAAAGCTTTAGAACTTCCATTGGATTGCACTCTTCTGGAGTGTTACCGGCAAGACCAGCTACCAAAGCGTTGGTTGTTCCATGTCCCGCGCCAGTAGCAGCCAAAGATCCATAAAGGGTGATTTGCACCCTAGTGATTTCAGATGGATTTTCAAGCTCAAGCGCAAAGGCGCGAGCTGCTCTCATCGGTCCCACGGTGTGAGAAGAGGATGGCCCTATTCCTATTGTGAATAGATCCAGTGTTCCTACGTATGACATTTGCTTCCGTTCGTGAAAACGGGCCGGCACAATGCCGGCCCGTTTCTAATCACTAATTTACTTCTTGTTGCTGTTGATTGCGTATTCCTCTTCAGGAGACATAACTAGGTTGTGTCTTCCGTATACCGCGAAAATGATCAACATGACCACGTAGATCACGGCGATACCAGCGATAGCTGTTTGGAACGCAGGGTTGATTAGGTATCCAACGAATGAGATACCAGCGATTACTGCAGCAGCAACTGCTCCTGGAACACCCCAAGGCGATACGTATGGGCGCTTCAAGTTAGGAAGCTTGCGGCGAAGGATTAGGAAGCTAACTGCCTGCATCATGTAGGCAAGCATGGCTCCCCATACAGCGATGTTTAGAACTATAGCCCCGGCAACTGCACCGGCACCTTCAGCGTCCAAAGCTGTTAGGACCTCGATGGCTAGTAGAGCCAAGAAGCCGATTAGTCCACCAACGATCAGCGCTGCCAAAGGCACGTTCTTGCTGTTGGTGACTGATAGCCCCTTCGGGTAGTAGCCGGCCCTAGACAGTGAGAACATGTTTCTGGCGTAAGCAAACATGATTCCCTGCAAGGAAGCAAGCAGACCAATTAGAGCAACTAGGCCCAGTAGCGCAGCAACCTGATCTCCTACCATGACGCGGAAACCGTCAAGTAGTGGTTCTCCAGCAACGCGAAGCTCTTCAGCTCCAACGATTCCTGTGTTTAGGAACAGAACCAACAAACCAGCAACAATCAAAGTAGTACGGGCCCATAGACCAGCCTTTGGAATGTCTCTTGCTGGATCCTTTGCTTCTTCAGCTGCAAGTGGAAGTTCCTCAATACCTAGGAAGAACCAAACCCCAAACGGAATAGCCCACAAAATACCTTCCCAACCAAATGGTAGGAATGCACTCTGGCCTTCTTCAGGAGCAATGTTGAATAGGTTGTCCCAACTAAATAGTCCAGAGAAAGCAGCCATCAGTGAGAAGACCAAAATAATCGCAAGCGAAATAACCGCAACGATAATTGCGAATCTAAATGCGGTGTGTGAACCAGCAGCGTTTAGAACAATAAACACTAGGTAGAGAATTATCCACCAAACCCAAGCTGGAAGTGAAACTCCAAGCAGCTCAGTTGTGATTCCATCTGCATAAGATGCTGAGAAGAAAACAACAACGGCAGTTGTTGCAACATAGGTAATTGTTTCAGCAAGGCCAGTTATGAAACCTCCCCAAGGTCCAATCGCGGTTCTTGCAAAGGAATATGCTCCACCGGTGTGAGGCATGGCAGCTGCCATTTCTCCAATTGAGAACATCAGACCGTAGTACATGACCACCAAAATTCCAAAGGCGATCAAGAGGCCACCAAAGCCTCCGACATCTAGACCAAAGTTCCAACCTGAGAAGTCACCAGAGATAACTGCAGCAATTGCAAGTCCCCAGAGACCCAAAAGGCCAGCCGCACGAGTCAGCTGGCGTTTTTCAAAATATCCATCTTCAGGCTTTTTGTATGTAACGCCTGAAATTTTTGTGTTTTCCGAAGTCATTCGGTTTCCTATCCGTCGCTTCGAATCTGCCCCTCGAAAACCGAGGTGATTCATCCACGACATTGTGAATGGGTTGTTTCACTTCGAATGCTAGACCCATTTGAGGACCCAAATTGGCCCTTTGGGCAAAATTCCTCGTTCAATTTGTAAACAATCCAGAGGGCCGTTCTGGCCCTCTGGCCCTAGGTCTAGGCTGGTTTAATAAGCAGTGGAGAACTCTCCTGTAATGTCGTGGTTGGAAAACCAACCTCAAAGAAGAGGAATTACCTATGGCCACCAAAGGCTACATTTCAATGGACCAGCTCAAAACTCTCTATAAAGCTGGTGAAATAGACACCGTCATCATGGCCTTTACCGACATGCAGGGAAGGCTAATCGGTAAGCGAGTTGCCGCAAGGCACTTCATCGACAACATCGCAGGTCACGCAGCCGAGTGTTGCAACTACTTACTTGCAGTTGACATCGAAAACAACACCATCCAAGGCTACGAGATCTCTTCTTGGGATACCGGCTACGCCGACATGGCAATGGTTCCAGATATGAAAACCATGCGCATGGCCCCATGGCTTCCTGGCAGCGTGATTGTTACTACTGATCTTCACACCACCTCGCACGAGGTAATCCCCCAATCCCCTCGTTCAATCTTGAAAGCTCAAATCGACAAACTTGAGAAGATGGGAATGAAAGCTCTGGTTGGAACCGAGCTTGAATTCATCGTCTTTGATGACAGCTTTAGAGAAGCTTGGGCCAAAGGCTACCGTGACATCAAGCCTTCAACCGATTACAACGTCGACTACGACCTACTTGCTTCCACCAGAGTCGAGCCTCTTCTAAGAGAAATCAGAAACTCTATGGACGATGCTGGGATGTATTGCGAAGGCGTAAAGGGCGAGTGCAACCTAGGTCAGCAAGAAATTGCTTTCCTATACGACGAAGTCATGACAACCTGCGATAACCACAGCGTTTACAAATCAGGTGCCAAGATGATTGCCGATAAGCATGGCAAGAGCTTGACGTTTATGGCTAAGTACAACGAGCGTGAAGGAAACTCTTGCCACATCCACATGTCCTTTAGGTCTTTGGATGACAAAGCGGTCTTCGCCGATAAGGCAGATCCGCAGGGCATGTCCGCAATGTTTAGACACTTCCTTGCTGGACAGATTGCTCTGATGCGCGAATTCAGCCTGCTTTACGCTCCTCAGATCAATTCATATAAGAGGTTCGTTGAAGGTAGCTTTGCGCCAACCTCAGTTGCCTGGGGCGCTGACAACCGCACTGTTTCTTTGCGAGTAGTGGGACAGGGTCTTGGAATGAGGGTAGAAAACCGCGTTCCTGGAGGAGATGTCAACCAGTACCTAGCTACCGCAGCCATGATTGCAGCTGGAATTTACGGCATCGAGAACAAGCTCGAGCTAGAGCCCATGACTACCGGAAATGGTTACGCCTCTGGAAAGCCTCACGTTCCAGCCACCATGCAAGAGGCGCTGGAGCTGTTCCAGAATTCAAAGATTGCTAGAGCTTGCTTTGGCGACAAAGTAGTCGATCACTACCTCCACTATGCCAAGACTGAGATCCAAACTTTCAATAGCGCCATTACCGATTGGGAGAGGGTGCGCGGCTTTGAGCGGACCTAAACCACTTATTGGTCTAACCATTTATCGCCAACCAGGACAAACCGGTGTTTGGAACACCGAGATGGCAATGATTCCTGCCTTCTATATAGAAGGAATAACCAGATCCGGTGGCGTAGCGGTAATGATTCCACCGCAGCAGCTAGAAAGTGCTGAGGCAAAAGACATCATTGCTTCTTTGGATGGACTCATGCTTTGTGGTGGAAGAGACATTGACCCATCCAGATACGGTCAAGCTCCCCACAACGAAGCCGAAGAACCAGACAAGCTAAGAGACCAGCTCGAGGAAAAACTGCTATCCGCTGCTATTGAAGCTGACCTTCCATTTTTGGGTATTTGCCGTGGAGCACAGATGCTTAACATCAACCGCGGTGGAACTTTGATTCAGCACCTGCCAGATGTTATCGGTGATAACCGTTACCAAAAAGGTAACGCGGAATTTAGCCCAGCTGAAGTTTCTGTTGAGGGCGATTCCATTCTTGGAGAACTAGTTGGAGATAAAGTTTCTAACGCGGCTTTGTACCACCACCAGGCAATTGACCAAGTTGGTAAGGGCCTCAAAGTAACTGCCAAGAGTGAAGACGGAATTGTTGAAGCCGTGGAATTAGAAGATCACCCATTCGGTGTTGCGGTCCAGTGGCACCCTGAGCAAACTCTCGAGGATCTAAGAATCTTTGAAGGTCTAGTCGAAGCGGCAAGAAAGTATCGAGGATCTAAATGAGCTACACCCTGATTAACCCTGCTACTGAAGAGCAGATGGAAACCATCGCTCATGCAGACCTCGGTCAAACTGACGCCGCCATTGAGCTAGCCGCTAAGGCCCAAAAGAAGTGGGCTGCTTTGAATCCTTCCGACAGGGCCATGCTGCTGCACCGCTTTGCCGCAACCGTAGATCAAAACATCGAAGCCCTAGCTCAGCTAGAAGTTCGTAACTCCGGCCACCCAATCTCCCAGGCTCGTTGGGAAGCAACCCACGTTAGAAACGTGCTCGAGTATTACTCGGCTTCTCCAGAGCGCCTCATTGGAAAACAGATTCCAGTTGCTGGCGGAATAGCAGTTACCTTCAACGAACCAATTGGTGTAGTTGGAGTAATCACCCCGTGGAATTTCCCAATGACTATTGCAAGCTGGGGTTTTGCTCCTGCCTTGGCAGCTGGCAATGCAGTTGTTCTAAAGCCAGCCGAGTGGACACCTTTATCTAGCATCAAGATCGGCGAGCTTGCTCTAGAGGCAGGTCTTCCAGAAGGACTGTTCCAGGTAATTGCAGGTAAGGGCTCTGTTGTTGGAGATAGGTTCCTAACTCACCCTAAGGTTGGCAAGGTTGTCTTTACTGGTTCAACTGAAGTTGGCAAGCAAGTAATGCGCAAAGCTTCCGATCAGGTCAAGAGGGTCACTCTTGAGCTTGGCGGCAAGAGCGCCAACATTGTGTTCGCTGATGCCGATGTTGATAAGGCCGCAGCGGCAGCTCCAAGTTCTGTTTTTGAAAACGCTGGCCAGGACTGCTGCGCAAGAAGCCGAATCCTTGTTGAAGCATCAGTTTATGACCGCTTTATGGAAGGTCTTGAAAAATCTGTCAAGGCATACAAAGTTGGAGACCCAACCGATGAAGCGACCGAGATGGGACCACTTGTTGCCAAGAAGCACTTCGAAAACGTTGAGCAGTATCTATCCGATGGCAATGTTGCCTTTAGAGGAAATGCTCCAACCGGCAAGGGGTACTTCATGGCACCTGCGGTACTCACCCCAGGCAAACTAACTGATCGCTGCATGACCGAAGAAATCTTCGGTCCGGTTGTTTCGGTTTACCGATTCAAGGACGAGGCTGAGGCTCTGGAGATTGCCAACAGTTCTGAATATGGCCTTAGTGGTTCTATTTGGACTCGTGACCTAGGACGCGGAATCCGAGTCTCGAGAGCACTGGAGAGTGGAAACCTTTCTGTGAACTCGCACTCCTCTGTTCGATACAACACCCCATTTGGAGGGTTCAAGCAATCTGGCCTTGGCCGAGAGCTAGGACCCGATGCACCGCTTCACTTCACCGAAGAAAAAACCGTTTACTACCCCGCTGATTAGGAGAAACAAATGACAGTAAAGAAGATAGATCTGACCCAGCGTCTAGCGGGCAAAGTAGCCGTAATCACGGGAGGTGCCTCCGGTATCGGCTTGGCAACCGCTCGTCGCTTCGCGGCTGAAGGTGCCAAGGTCGTAATCGGTGACATGGATCCTGTGTCGGGCGAAAAGGCAGCTGCCGAAGTTGATGGCGCTTTCATCCAGGTGAACGTAGCCGACGAGGCTCAGGTGAACCACCTGTTTGATGAGACAGTAAAGCTATTTGGCAGCGTTGACATCGCTTTCAATAACGCCGGTATCTCACCACCTGATGATGACTCGATTGAAACCACCGAGCTTCCAGCTTGGCAAAAGGTTCAAGACGTAAACCTAAAGAGCGTTTACCTTTGCTGCCGTGCAGCACTTAGACATATGACCAAGCAGCTGTCTGGTTCGATCATCAACACCGCTTCCTTTGTTGCTGTGCTTGGAAGTGCCACCAGTCAGATTTCATACACCGCGTCAAAGGGTGGCGTATTGGCTATGAGCCGTGAACTGGGAGTTCAGTTTGCAAGACAGGGAATTAGAGTTAACGCACTTTGCCCAGGACCTGTAAACACACCTCTGCTTCAGGAGCTTTTTGCCAAAGACCCAGAGCGTGCAGCTCGCAGGCTAGTGCACATTCCAATTGGAAGATTTGCCAACCCTGAAGAGCTAGCTGCATCGGTAGCATTCCTTGCTTCTGACGACAGCTCGTTTATTACCGGCTCAACCTTCTTGGTTGATGGTGGAATATCTGGAGCTTACGTAACTCCGCTATAGAGATTTCTTCGGCTTTACTAGAGCAATCTTTTCGAGGAAGTTATCAACCAACTCGAAAGCTCGCTGCCTTGACTCGGCAGTTAGAGCTTTGGTTTGCTCCATGACAACCTTGGGATCTTGGCCGTCTTCTGCAAGCTCATCGTTGCCATCCCAGATCAACCAGCCCTCTAGTACTTCGACGTCTAGTTCGGGGTGGAATTGCAGGGCTAATGACTTGCGATATGTGAAGGCCTGTGAGGCCAAAGCAGTTCTTGCAATTTCCTTAGCTCCAGGTGGAACTTTCCAGTAGTCATAGTGAAACTGAAACCAAGGACCGTTAGAAACTAGATCTTGCTGGTCGCTATATATGTAAGTCCAGCCAAGTTCAGGCCTGGGTCCCGGTGCGACTGAGCCGCCTAGCGCTCGTGCCATGAGCTGGCCACCGAAGCAGATTCCAAGAACAGGAACGTCTGCTTCGATAGCGGCTTTGATCCAGTTCAGTTCTGGTTGTAACCAGTTACCTATACAGGCATCATCCCAAGCCCCCCAAGGAGAGCCAAGTGGAATGATGACGTCGTAGTTTGAATAATCAGGAAAGCTAACTTCGATGTTGGGCTCACGATACTTTTCTTCTGGAACCACAAGCATTGTTTCAATCTCAAAACCAAGCTGCTGAAATCTCTCTCCAACCGGGCCAAGCGGAGACACGTGATCGTGTTGGACAAATAGCACTTTCATGGAATCTCCTCTGGAGAAAAGATTACTAGCTACTTAGAGTAAAAACTAAAGTGCTACTCAAACCTCAGAGCATCAATAGGCTCCAATTTGGCTGCAGTTCTTGCAGGCCAAACTCCAAAGACCACTCCAACTAGCAAGCTAAAGCCAAGAGCCAGCACAACAGTATCTAGCTTTATTGCAAAGACCCAGTCGCCCAGGATTGCCAAGAAGAAGGCTGCGATTTCCCGTGAGTTACCTGTTAGTTAGCCGAGGGTTGCTGTGTATCCCCTGAGTTTTGACTACCTGCTCTGCAAAAAGGTATAGCCTGAAATTAATAGATAGGAACAATATGTCCAAAGACCCATACAAGATTGTTAATTCAAAACCTGGCTGGGCTTCGAAACTAGCCTCGGGTGGCATAGCGATTGGAAGCGTAGCAACCGCAATAGTCATTACCGTGCCAGGACTTCCAGGGTATGAAACCCTTAGCCAAGCTTTGGCATCTGGTACCCAGCAAGGAGTAACCAACCCAAATGGTTCATCACAAGGTTCCCAAGCTAATTCAACATCTCCGAGCGATGTTCCAGGCCAAACCCTAATCGGTTCTTCAGCTGTAGCTAATGATCCAAAGGTTTCCACGAGCGCAAAAGTACTGGGCTCATCAATTAAACCTACTTTGAGCTCATCTAAACTGACTCTTTCGGGAATAAGCACTGCAAACACTTCATCGCCAACACCTCTTGCCTCAGCGTACTCAAGCGCAGCAACTGGAAGCCAAACCTCCGGAAATGTATCCTCTCCAACTCCATCTGGATCCACCGTTGGGTATGAAGATGATGACTACGAAGACGACGAGTACGAAGACGACGAAGAAGACGACTAGAAAAGCTTGCAAAAACACTTATGTTTAATAAGAATTTTGAGTGTATGGGAACAGTTTTCTCATTCAAAATTGCAGATCATCGCGAGAGTAAGAGAATAGAAGAAGACTGCGATAAAGCGTTTGAAATCCTCAATGAAGCAGATAACTTGTTCAGCCTCTATAAACCGACTTCAGAAATTTCAAGACTAAACCGCGGGGAAATCACCTGGGCTGAGGCTTCCCCTGTTCAGCGTGATGTGCTCTCCATGTGTCAAGAGTGGAAATCTGCAACATCGGGATTCTTTGATGCAGAACCGAGCCCAGGCAATTACGATCCGTCAGGACTTGTTAAAGCCTGGGCTACAAGAAACGCTGCACTGTATCTTGAGGCCAATGGCTACTTGGATTTCACAATTAATGCCGGTGGGGACATATACCTTGGCCCTGATGTACGAACTTCACCATTGACCCGGGTGGGTCTTTCAAACTATGTGTCAATAAGCTCGCCCGATGCTTCAACAAACTTTGTCCTCGAATTAGAAGGCTCTGGTTTTTTTGGAGTAGCAACAAGTGGTTCAGCAGAACGTGGAGATCACATTTGGTCCACAAAAGGATCCAGAGCCGAAGATCAATTCCTACAGGTCTCTGTTGCGGCTGTCGATCTTATTACAGCAGACATTTGGGCAACCGCAATAGTCGCAGGAGGACCCGAAGCGCTAATCGAGTTTGAAAAGAAAGTGCCTGCAACATCAGGAGTCGCCCTAGTAACCGACAAAAATGGCCGAATTAGTTCGACTGCTGGTTTCACAAAGTTGCTAGCTACCCTGTCCTAAGGACTTTAAAACTTAGCCAACACGTTTTCAACAGCTAACTTGAAAGCGTCTGTTGTGAAGGTTGCCCCAGACACGTTTCCATAGTTTGTACTCTGGGCCTCAATTGTTGCGGCAGTGAGAATTAGGTACGCTTCGTCTCTTCCATTTGTCGCTTCACCTATGATCACATTGACTGCAGAAATTACGCCGTCCGTTTTTGTCAACGAAATCTGGATATCTCCGTATTTATAGGCAATCAAATCTGACACCAGTGTCGTGACTACTGGGGGTTGGGGCGCAACCGGTGACTGCGTTCCCGGTTGGGTAACTTGAGGGGTTGAAGTAGCACCAGGCGTTGGGGCTAGTGAAGATCCGCTTGGCCCTGGCAGAGGCATGTCTATTGCAATCAATGTCGATAGCTCGCCTATTCGAAACGCAACCGCTAGGGAGCTAGCGGCTACTAACGACGCAACTATTGCTGTAGATTTTCTCACCAGGCAAACTCCTCAACATGTATTTGACTTTTTGGTATTGATAGCTTGCCAAGAGTTTTGAGAAGCGAATTGGTCCACGGAGCTGGTCCGCAGATATAGATGTCCGACTCTAAAAAGTCAGGCGCTAATTCGGCCAGCAGAAGGAAGTCCGCCTTGGGTTTAGAGCTCTTTGATTGTTTTGGTAGCCAAGGAACATCCTTGTCCCTTGGCCCTGTCAGAAGATGAATGGCATGACCGCGTTGTTTGGATATTTCGAACAGTTCGTCCGCTAGTGCCGCTTCGTTTTCGGTGTTTGCGCGATAGAGGATTGTTAGATCCCCTGGCTTAGCGGCCAATTGCCTAGCCAGGGATCGAATCGGCGCAACACCAATACCAGCAGCAATAAGCGTCACCTTAGGCATGCTCCGCTTGGCTTCAGTGAACACTCCATATGGACCCTCCAGGACAATTTTTGTCCCAGGTTTTACCTTTTGAATGCGTTCGGTAAAGTCTCCTCGATTCCCAATAGTGAAACGCAGCCGCCCTTCACCAGCCGAATTCGAGGCGGAAAAAGGATGAGGTCTCCAGAAATCCTCTAGGGTCATGACCCGAACCATAAAGAATTGACCGCTTTGGAACTTAATTTTTCCTTTTTCAGTTCCGGCAATAGTGATCGAAACGGAATTATTGCCTGACGATTCGACTGAACCTATAGAAAACCCTCGGGTCAAGGACAACACAACTGGCCGCAGGCTCCTAAACCAGACCACGTTCACCAATGTAAAGACATAGAGCGCCGCGAAGTAAGTGCTGAGCCAAGGTTGGGAAAGAAATGTACTGCCAAAAGCAAACTGGTGAGGAATTGCAAGAAACACAGCCACATAAGAAAACAGGTGTATCAGATACCAGAACTCGTAGCTGATGCGCTGCCTAGCTGCTGAAATCGAGGAGAGAGTGACAACAATCATGAGCAAGAAGCCCAAAAGCGCCAAAAGCATCTCGGGATAGTGCACCACTAGGTCGACAATCGAGGACCATAGGTCAATACCGTTTTGTTGGGCAGATTGCATAACCGAAGTTACAGTGTGAATAACCAAGGTATACAGAAGTGGTTTCCCAAGACGTTTGTGCGCTCCAGTTAGCTTGTCAAGTCCAAACACTGATTCAATCCACGGCACCCTTGCGACAAGAATCAGGTGCACTAGCAATAGTGAAGTCCCAATTAGAGCACTTGCTCTATTGAAAAGAGCCATCCACTGCTCTAGAGAACCTAACCTCGCTGCACCTCCATCTGCCAACAGAGCAAGCACTGGTAACAGCACGATTGCAATCCCAAGTAGTTGAAGAGCCTCGGAGCTCCGCTGAAGTCGGAGTCTTTTTGCGGTCCCCAGCAATACTCCAGATTGAATCCTCTTCATAACCCAAGTATGGCCCTATATGACACGACGACAGACGGATACGTTAGCTCTAGAAGGCTATTCACAGCTACTAAGGATTTAGTCTTTGCATTTGGCTAGAAGATGTGATCTACCGCCTTGATAGAGCCCGAACATAGCAGCTTGCTTCCCAGTTAGGGTAAGAGTGAAGGTGGAACAATGAGTGATCTAGATGCAGTTGGCACCAAGGATAATTGGCGTTGCTGGTTGTGTGATGCCCCCGTTGACCCAGACGCCTCAGTCAACTCAGACCTAGGTCCAAGCGCCGATAGCTATCAAGACGCCAAGGGCAAAAAAGGAACCAATGCAACAGAGCGTCTTGCCCACAGGGCTTGCAATACCAAGCGAGGCAAGATCGCTCCGGTTATCTCCTGGTCCAATGATCTTTTGGTTTCTGACCCTGCACCCATTTTTGAAACAGTAGAGCGTCTGCTTAGAAAAGGTGGCCGCGAAGCGGTCGCTAGATCTCCAAGTGAATTAGACGCCGAGCAAGCTTCCAGTTGGTTACTGGATCGGCTTTCAAGGCTTGCTCCGGGAGTGAAATTTGCAACTGAGATTTCTGCAGGTGGCGGTCAGTACCTAATCAAGCTAAGTGTTGACTAGCTAACAGAAATCTTCACTTGGGTATCTGAGATACGAGTGACCTTTACTCCTGAGTACTCCACATAGCTGGTTATGATCGGTTTACCTTGGGGACCTAGATAACTCCAGAAATTCTTGGAGTCACCATTTGGGTCGCTGTCGTCACGGTAGTGGGCCGCATTGACGTTTACCTTGTAGGCAGTAAATCCACTCTCGGTAGGTCTGTAGCAAGTGCTGCATAAGGTTGTGAACGGACCTGGTCCTCTTCGTTCAACAATTAGAATCTCCTGAGCGTTCAATCGAATCATTGCTGACTCTTTTCCAGCGCCAAAGTTATCGATGGTGTCGAGGGAAATGAATACCTCTTTGTTAAGTGAATCCTTATCGAGGCAAAGCACCTCATTGGAGTCAAACCACCCGTTCAGGAAAGCCTCCCAAGATGTGACTGCCTTTGAAGCACCCCAATTGTCGGAACTTATGTAATAACCACTGCCGTTTGAGGGCCCGTGACCGATGAATCCTTGGGGGTGAAGGATCTCATGAACAACGTGATCCCAGATCCTGGTTCGATCGCCTCTATAGCCGGTGCCTGCACCCATTTCGCCATAGGCCAATGCGAAGAATTGGCCCTCGTTCGAGTTGAAATTTCCACCACCAATCGGCGCAGTTCCATACTGGAGCTCTGCTTCTTCGGGCAGAACGAAATACACATAGTCGACTCCTGTGAAGTCGTAAATCGGGTCAGCCGCTGTGATCAATTCCTGGATAGCCACCTCTCGAGGCTGCTTATCAACGGATGACCCTTTACCGCAGGCTGTGCAGGTATACCAATCAGCACCTCTAGGTGCTCTAACCCAGGAGGTAGCGCTGAGGTCTACTTCGTAACTTAGTTTTCCCCTGCTGAAGTACTGTGCCCAGCTGATCATTTGGTTGACATCGTCCCTGAACAGAGTTTGTGGGTCTCCAGAGCCAACCGCATTTGAAAAGTCGACAGGGATAATGGCTATCTTGATGTTTCCCGTTGAAGGAATCGATTGCCTGGCTGGAAAACCTTTAGCACCAGCCCCCGTGATGTTTTGGGTTTCTTGAAGCTGGCAAGTAGACAAAGGCTGCTCAAACCCAAGCCAGTTATCTGCGTAAACCGGTTGAGCACTTGAAGTCGGCGAGCTCTTGGGCGAGGCTGAAGCTTTTGGACTAGCGGAAACAGCAGACTCAGTCTGCTTTTCGGATTCAGGTGAGTTCGTTGAAGAGGATGTCGAGTCGATAACTCTTGGATTATTCTGGGCTGAAAACCCAACACCTGTTATAACAAGAACAATTAGAAGAGCAAAAGTCAAAGCATACATATTCTTCTTTGGTAACTTGACCAAATCGCGCCAAAAAGATTCAAGCTTGGACTTTAGTCCTGAAGAACTTGTTGACTTATTTCTGCCCAATTTAGATCGTGCCATCACTTAAACCCTGAAGAACTTTCTTGGCGCGAACTCTAAGCTCGGGTAAGTCACTGAGTCTGGTCAGACCATTTACTTGTTGACTCATTCGATGGTTCTTTGAGAACTGTGACTTGTGGCGATCAAGGAAATCCCAAAACAAAGTTGTAAACGGACAAGCATCATCGCCAACTCGCTTCTTAGGGTCATACTCACACCCCTTACAGTACTGAGTCATACGGGAAATGTATGCACCACCTGCTGCATAGGGCTTGGTCATGAGCCTTCCCCCATCGGCATGGACTCCCATACCGATGATGTTTGGAACCATAACCCAGTCCGCAGCGTCGATGAATTGCTCACGCATCCAATCCAAAAAATGCTGTGGATTGGTTCCAGTAACCAGAGCAAGATTGCTAAGGATCATAAGTCTGGGAATGTGATGGGTCCACGCTCTGGTTTCAACCTGAGCAACTACTTGCTTGACGCAGTTCATCTTGGTCTTGGAAGAATCAACAAACAGTGGCAAGAGCTCTTTCTTGGCAGCAAGTCCGTTGAGCTCTTTGTATTCGGGGCCTAGGAACCAATACATACCGTTTATATACTCCCGCCAGCCAATGATCTGGCGAATAAAGGCCTCCACTGACTCGATTGGGGCTAAATCTTGGTCATACCTCTTTATAGCGGCCGAAATCACCTCTTCGGCAGTCAATAGACCGTTATTCAAGTAAGGACTCAAAAGGGAATGGTGCAAAGACCAGTCATCCAAAGTGACGGCATCCTCGTAAGGACCAAAGCCAGCCAAGTGGTTATCCAAGAAGTTCTTTAGCTGCTTGAGAGCGCCGGCTCTGGTGGTCGCCCAACTATCGGTTGGCTGGTAGCCAAGTTCCTTAGCTGCCTGGTTATCTATCTCGTCTCTGGCGTGAAGCAGTCTTTTTGGCCAGGTGTAGTTCTTTGGAGGCGGTAACCGGTTCTCAGCATCGAAGTTCCACCTGCCCTCAACTGGCTTGTTTCCTTCAACCAGGATGTTCAGTCTGATTCTTTGAGCCCGATAGAAATTCTCCATTACAAAGCTTTTTTGGCTTTCGGCCCAGCTGGCAAATAGTACCCTCGGGGTCAAGAAGAAGTCGTTATCAACAAACTGGACGCCCAACTTCTTCAGTTGAGCGAACTGCCTATGGGAAGAAGGCTCCGCGCAATAAACCGGCAGCTTGCCATACTCTGCTTGAGCATTTTCAATACCTGCTTGGGTTGACTTGGCTTTGAAATACAAGACCTTGAAGCCCTTGGCTTCCAAGATTGAAACAAAATGTCTTGCGGAAGAAATCAAAAAGAACAGTCTTTCTTTATGCCAAGGCCGACCCTTGGTCATTCTTTCGCTCTCAACCAGTAACACTAGGTCGGTCTTTGCATTAGCTTTCTTCAGAACACCTTTTTCGATGTTCAGGTGATCAAAGGGAATAAGAAGTATACGTTCAAAAGAATGCTTGGCGGTAGCGATGAGTTAGCCCCTGCACTTTTCCGAGCAATACTTAACGTTTTGCCAGTCCTTGGCCCACTTCTTACGCCACTCGAATCCTCGACCGCAGCGCAAGCAAGTTTTTGGCTCAAAGCCGTTTTTGGTCTTTGGGGTTGGACTCATGGCTCAAGCCTAATAAGGCCACAAGGCAAGTGTTAGATTACGCCAGCTAGGTTCATGGTCACAAATAGCATCGCAATTCCACCAATACGGTAAACCCACTTTAGCTTCGGTCTGCGGATGAATCGAACCTCGTCCTCAACACCGTCTCGGCCAAACATTCCAAGTAGAGCCAGAACCAGCATCGGGATAGGCAATAGGGCAAAGGACCAAAGCGCAAGATCTGGGCTTGTACCAAACCACATTCCAACCACCGATGTGGTCGCGGAAGCGACCAACAGGGTGAAGGCAAGCCCTGGGATTCCAGTAGGTAGCAGCCTCCAGATCCAAGGGAAATTCTTGAACTTGTGGGAGAAGAAGCCAATTATTGTCGGCAAGATAAATAGTGCGCTACCTACCCAAACCTGCCAAACATTGCCCATCAAGGCAGCTGTCACAAAGATAAACACTGACAATCGGAAGGCAATTGATATCCATCTTTGAGGTGGATCGGTCTCGTCTACATCGGTTGGGTGAAGAGTATCAAGACGCTCTGGGAAGAACCTTGCGACACCCTCTTCCAAAATCACCCGCAGCACGATTGCAAAAGCAACAGCCAAGGCAAAGTCATTGACGTGGTTGGCTACCGCTAGTGTGGTTCCAGCAAGAGCTGGCAATGTACCGATCATCGAGGCGGTTACCCAACCACCGATAAATGGCAGAACTACCAAGTCAACGATTATATGGGCCCTCTGGAAAGATGTGGGTAGCCACCTGTTTTTAGACCCAAAATCGTGTCATTTCTGAAAAATTCATCAGATTTTTTCCAAATGGCTATTTCCGGGGACTTTGCTAGGTTTGGGTGATGGAACCCATCAAAGTCGTGTTTTTAGGTCTCTATTTTGAGGCTTGGGATGCCCTTGACGAGATCTACCAAAAAATGGCCAAAGACCCCCGTTTTGAGGCAATTGTGGTGTCCATGCCCAGGAAGCTAACTGGCCAATTGGCCTATGCCCAGGAGGAAAAGGCCCATGCCTTCTTTGAAAGCCGCCAAATCCCCCATATTCGGCTAAATTCCGGGGGTTCGGGGAGCCAAAACTTTGAAGGTTTGGCCATTTTGAAGGATTTAGCCCCCGATTATGTCTTTGTGAACTACCCCTGGCAGCGAAACTACCAACCAGCACTCAGATTTGATCACCTGGTGGAGTTCACCAGGCTCGTTTATGTTCCATATTTCTCTTTGGTGATGGTTGACGAGCCTGATGATGAGCCAGGTGGTGGTCAAGGTGATGCTCCGGTAGCAACTCATTTGTATACACAGCGTCTTCATCAACTTGCATCGCTTGTGTTCACTCAAGAAAGAGACGTTGTTGATGCATATGCGTTAACTGAACGTGGAAATTCTTATGTTCACTTCACCGGTTCGCCGAAAATTGACAATTTAGCTCACGAAGCAGAATCAGGTAAGTCTTCTTGGCCACTCAAAGATGGAAAATTCAAAATAATTTGGGCTCCTCATCATTCTTATTCGCCGCACTGGTTTAACTTTGGAGTTTTTTCTACAATTTATCTGCCGATGTTGGAATTTGCAACAGCAAATTCTGATATTCAAATTGTTTTGCGACCGCATCCATTCCTGTGGAGCACACTAACCGATAGAAAAGTTCTAACCGAAGCGCAAGTGTCTTCTTGGAGAAAGTCTTGGGATGAATTGCCGAACACTTCGGTGGATGAAGAAGGTTCTTATGCGGGTTTGTTTCTAGCGACAGACATATTGGTCACCGATGGAATTTCTTTTCTGGGTGAGTACCCACTTGTTACAGGCAAGCCTGCAATCTTTTTTGAAAATGCTGATCACTGGAAGTTCAGTGCGACAGGTGAAGTAGCAGCAGCGAGTTCAATCAGGGTGAAAACTTTTGCAGAGCTAACAGAGATGATTGAAAAGGCAAGGAATAATTCTTTGCCGAGTAGAGAAATTGAGATTCAGAAACTAGTTGAGGCAAGCTCACCTCACCCTGGTGAGTCGGCTAGTCGGATAATCGAAATCGTCTATGAGGACTTTGCCAGTGGCCCATCTCCCCTGGTCTCCAAAGATTCCATCAAGGCGACCCCTTGGGAGCTAGCTGCCGGGCGGGAGCCCTTCGAGGACTAGTTCCTGCCCTACAGCCCAGTAAATACGGGGGTTTTGGTTCTTTTGACCCTATGGGGTGATCGTCAAAGTTGCAGTGTCTGGCTTTAGCTCAACCCAGGTGTTTCCAGGGGCTAGCTTGATCACAGCACCAGTTGAATCTAGAAGTTCAATAGGTGATGTCTGAGAGGCTTTAGTCCAGGTTCCCTCGATGTACTTGCCATCGATAAACACCCATGCTTTTCCAGAGCCGATCATTATCGTTTTAGGAATTACTCCGTAGCGAACATCTCGGATGCTGCTATCGATCTGGACTTCTAGAACAACAACGTTTTTAGCTCTTACTTGCTCTTCTGAAACGCCATCCATGTGTGGCTGACCGTCCTGGGTGCGAAGAAGATTGCCGGAGCCATCTCCTGCCCAGTAGCTAGTTGCATCCGGGTATTCAACTTTTAGATCCGTATTTGCCTTACCAGAGCTAGCACTCGCTGGTTCGTAGTCTTGGGTTTCGTCCAAGAACGCTGCGTAGTTGAAGATTGATTGTGGGGCGGCAAGGTCTTCGTGCTGAGACTGTAGTAGACCCATGTCGACAACCATGTTGTGTGGAGCATTTCTTTCTGGGGTTCTAGAGAAGCTGTTTGGCTTTACTGATTGCTGGGTGTTCTCATCAGCTAGGTACAAAGAAGTGTCCTGAAGCAAAGCTATGAACATGTCTACTCCTCCGGAGTAGCAAAAGATGCCACCAAAGGCTGCTGCTATGTCAGCGTCCATTGGACGAACTGATCTAACTGGTCCAACTTTGTCTACTGGCTGTGAGTGCCAGGTGGCAACCAACCTGGTCAAGCCACCTTCCACCATCTGAACGTGAACGATGTCTGTCTTGTTTAGGTTGAATTGAGGTCGACCAGCAGGAGCGTTGTCTACTTTGCAAGAAACAGCAGGAAGGGCATTGGTGTCTGGAATCTCAGACTCGCTCATGTACGCAACACCGGTAAGTGGAGCAAACGGGTAAACAACTGCTTCTGGTTCTTCAACCCGAGGCTCAGCACATCCGGCAAGAACTAGTCCGGCAACAGCCAAAACGGAAACTGTTTTTGTAATCTTCAAAGTTGATTTTCTCATTCCGGCTATTTCCCTTTTCCCTTTTTGTTAGTCGTTCATCGGATCAGCGATGCCAACATAGACAGTTTCTAGATACTCTTCGATTCCCTCAAAACCGCCTTCACGGCCTAACCCTGACGATTTTACTCCTCCGAATGGCGCAGCCGGGTTTGAAATCACCCCAGCGTTTAGTCCAAACATGCCCACTTCAAGCTTTTCCGCGAGTCTTAGCCCACGATTTAGGTTCTGGGTGAACGCGTAAGCGATTAATCCATACTCGGTGGAGTTAGCAATCTTGACTGCTTCGTCTTCACTCTTGAAGGTAACTACCGGTGCCACAGGACCAAAGATTTCTTCTTTGAGAATTTCTGCATTTGTTGGAACATCGACTAAAACTGTTGGCGGGTAGAAGTATCCCTCACCTGTTGGAATTGCTCCACCGGTTAGAACCTTTGCTCCCTTCGAAATTGCATCAGCTACCAGTGCATGAACAGCGTTTCTACTCTTTTCATCGATAAGGGGTCCGATGTTTGCTCCGTCTTCGGTTCCTCTGGAAACTTTGAGCTTAGACATCTTGTCTGCAAGGCGCTTTGAAAATTCTGCTGCTACTGATTCGTGAACAATCATTCGGTTGGCTGCGGTGCAGGCTTCTCCCATGTTGCGAAGCTTGGCTAGCATCGCACCCTCTACTGCCTTATCTAGATCAGCATCTTCGAAAACAATAAATGGTGCGTTGCCGCCAAGTTCCATAGAGACCTTTAGCACTCGATCTGCTGAATCAGCAATTAGTGCTCTTCCAACCCCGGTTGAGCCCGTGAAAGAAAGTTTGCGAAGTCTTTCGTCCTTGATGATTGGCCCGGTAACCAAACCTGGTCTTGTTGTCTGAACGACGTTGATGACTCCCTTCGGTAGACCAATGTCTTCCAAGACTTTTACGAACAACATCGAGCTCAAAGGTGTCAGCGCAGCTGGCTTTAGGATCATGGTGCAGCCAGCTGCGATGGCTGGAGCCATCTTTCTGGTTGCCATCGCTAGCGGAAAGTTCCAAGGGGTAATAAAGAGTGATGGGCCGATTGGCTTTTTTAGAACCATGATGCGGTTCTTGCCATCGGGTGCTGTGCCGTAGCGGCCGGTAATTCTTGGGGCTTCTTCGGAGAACCAGCGCAAAAACTCTGCTCCGTAGGCTACCTCTCCCTTGGCCTCAGCAAATGGTTTACCCATCTCTAGAGACATCACAAGTGCAAACTCATCGGCCATCTCGGTGACTTTTTCAAAGGCTGCGCGCAAGATCTCGGCGCGTTCTCTTGGAGCGGTTTTGGCCCATGCGGCTTGGGCGTTGTGGGCAGCCTCGATAGCAGCCATGCCATCTTCTGGGGCAGCATCGGCAATAGACACAAGTACCTTGCCGGTAGCTGGGTCGATTACATCGAGAGTTTTCTTGTCGGCTGAGTCTTTCCAAGACCCGTTAACAAAAATGCCCCGTGGAACAAGATCTAATACGCGCTTTTCATCTGCTGCGGAGAACATCTGGCACTCGTCCTTACAGGCTTTTTAGGCCTTGGTGATTTGGGCTTTCTGGTTCAAGTCTAGTTCTAGACCTAAAGCCAGAGCCGAAGACGATAAAGTCTTCGGCTCTTTGGCTTATTCGTTAGGCCTTGGCTACTGTGGTGTCCAGCAAGATGCCTGGACCAAAGGTGGTGGAAAGAGCTGTCTTGATAATGTACTTACCCTTTGAGCTTGCTGGCTTTAGACGCTGTATCTCGTCCATAGCTGCAGCTAGGTTTTCAACTAGCTGGCTAGCTGAGAAGGAAGCCTTACCAATAATGAAGTGAAGGTTCGACTGCTTGTCGATACGGAACTCGATCTTTCCGCCCTTGATGTCAGTTACTGCTTTTGCAACATCTGGGGTAACAGTTCCAGTCTTTGGGTTTGGCATCAGGTTACGAGGACCAAGAACTTTTCCAAGGCGGCCCACCTTACCCATTAGCTCTGGGGTGGAAACTGCGGAGTCGAAATCAACCCATCCAGCAGCTACCTTTTCAATCAGTTCGTCGCCACCGACTTCGTCGGCTCCGGCTTTGATGGCAGCTTCGGCTGCTGGACCGGTTGCGAATACGATTACGCGGGCAGTCTTACCGGTTCCGTGAGGAAGCGATACAGTTCCACGAATCATCTGGTCTGCTTTGCGAGGGTCAACACCTAGCTTGACGGCAACTTCAACAGTTGAGTCAAACTTCTTTGATCCGGTCTCGCGAACCAAGGCAACTGCCTCGGCTGGGGTATAGAACTTACCCTCGGTGATTTTGCTTGCGGCTTCTAGATAAGCCTTTGATCTTTTTGGCATGTGCTGTTATTCCTTTTCTGGTCACAGTTGTGGTTAGCGAACCGATCTGGTTCTCCCACGACTTCTTTAGATTTTTTTTGTTGCTTTTGGTGCGGGTGTTGCTGTTGCCTAAGGTTCTAGGCGTCGACGGTGATACCCATGGAGCGGGCAGTTCCGGCGATGATCTTTGCAGCTGCCTCAACGTCGTTGGCGTTTAGGTCAGCCATCTTGGTCTCGGCAATCTTTAGTAGCTGCTCCTTGGAAAGGTGAGCCACCTTGTCAGTGTGAGGGGTTGCGGAACCCTTTGGTACCCCTGCAGCTTTCTTGATTAGCTCGGCTGCTGGAGGAGTCTTCAGGATGAAGGTGAAGGAACGGTCTTCGTAAACGGTGATTTCAACCGGAACAACGTTTCCTTTTTGGTCTGCAGTTGCGTTGTTATACGCGGTGCAGAACTCCATGATGTTCACACCATGCTGACCTAGGGCAGGACCGATCGGTGGAGCTGGGTTAGCAGCGCCTGCCTGGATCTGCAGCTTGATCATTCCAGTGACTTTTTTCTTGGGTGCCATTTGCTTGTTTTCCTTTTTTAGTGGTTTAGATAAATCTTTAGTTCAGTGGTCCGACTTGTTCGAAGCCAAGCTCCACAGGAGTCTCTCGCTCGAATAGGGAAACCAAGACTGTGAGCTTTCCAGACTCTGGCTTGATTTCAGAAATTGTTCCAGGAAGTCCTGCGAAGGATCCGTCCTTGATCATGATGGACTCGCCAACCTTGAAATCAATCTTGATTGGAACTGCTCTTGCCTTACCCTTGACCATCTGAGTTCCCTTAACCGCAGCCTTAGCAGAAGCCTCTTCTGGAAGAACGTAAAGGGTCTTTAGCATCTCGAATGCTTCGTCTGGTCTTAGCGGGGTCGGGTTCTGAGAGTTACCAACGAAACCTGTTACAGCTGGAGTGTGACGAACAAGGGACCAAGACTCTTCGGTCATTTCCATGCGAACTAGAACATATCCTGGAATGCGGACTTTGGAAACTAGCTTTCTCTGACCGTTCTTGATTTCAATGGTGTCTTCCATTGGAACCTCGATCTGGAAGATCTTGTCTCCGCCATCGATTGCAAGCTGTCTGTTCTCGATGTTCTGCTTCACACGCTTTTCATATCCTGCGTAGGAGTGAACTACGAACCACTTTCCAGGTTGCGAGCGCAGCTCGGCCTTGAATACGCGGTATGGGTCCTCGTCCTTAGCTGGCTCTTCAGAAACTTCTGCAGAAGCGCTCTCTTCGGAAACCGAATCGGTTTCTGCTACTACAGCAGCGTCTTCAACAAAAAACTCTTCTGAGACTGGAGCCTCAGGGGTTCCCTCTGGTGCTTGGTAAGGAGTGTTACCAAAAGTTGGTGTCTCGACAGGTGCTTCTGGTGTGGCGACCGCGGTCACTTCTTCAACCGCAGAGAATGCTGCTGCTGGTGCGGCAGTGGTCTCGGTCTCGAGTTCTGCCTGTTCGATCTCGCTCAATTGAGGTTTCCTTGTCTGAAACTAGTTTGTTGGTGTGAAGGTGAATGTTACGAGGTTGTAGAAAACGAAGTCCATGCCAGAAAGAATTGCCATTACAACTATTACGAAGGCTAGAACTACTCCGGTGAAGCTAACTAGCTCTTTGTAGGTTGGTCTTGTAACCTTACGAAGCTCGGCTAGAACCTGCTTGAAGAACAAAATGATTCTTCCGAAGATGTTGCGAGTTGCAGCGCGATCGGCCTTGGCCTTTACTACCAAGTCCTCTGCTGGCTGAAGCTCATCTGGCATTTCTACTTCTTTCCGATCTATCGTTGTCTGCAGGGCGGACAGGACTCGAACCTGCAACCTGCGGTTTTGGAGACCGCTGCTCTACCAATTGAGCCACCGCCCTTTAGGGGCTAAACAGCTTCGTTGATCAAAGGACAAATGACACACTTCTAGATTGAATCTAAATATGGATAATTTGCCAGATTAGGCTTCCCGCAGCTGTCAACTACTGAGTCCTACTCTAATCTGCCCGCCCCCAGATTGCAAAGGGTCGATCTCCCCTCGAAGGCTCCCCGATAGGCTTAGAGACGTGAATGCCTCCCGAATCTCCAAGCGAATAGCTGCCATAGCTGAGTCTGCGACCCTCAAGGTCGATGCCAAGGCCAAAGCCTTGCAAGCTGAGGGTAGACCGGTAATCAGCTACGCAGCTGGAGAACCTGACTTTCCAACCCCCGCTCACATTGTTGAAGCAGCTGCAAAAGCTGTTCTAGACCCTAAGAACCACCGCTATACCCCAGCGGTAGGTCTACCTGATCTTCGAGAAGCTATCGCTCAAAAGACCCTTAGAGACTCCGGAACGCAAATTTCTGCTAACCAGGTTGTTGTCACTAACGGTGGCAAGCAAGCCGTTTACCAAGCCTTTGCTGTGCTGCTCGATGCTGGCGATGAGGTTTTATTGCCTACTCCTTACTGGACTACTTATCCTGAAGCAATCGCACTGGCTGGCGGAAAGACAGTAAAAGTCTTTGCAGGAAGTGAGCAGGGCTACAAAGTCACCGTTGAGCAGCTAGACAAAGCAAAGACTGCCCGCACCAAGGTTCTTCTGATGTGTTCTCCTTCTAACCCAACCGGTGCGGTTTACTCGAAAGAAGAGATTGCGGAAATCGGAACCTGGGCACACCAGAACGACCTTTGGGTAATCACCGATGAGATCTACCAGAACTTGGTTTATGACGGCATCAAGGCTTATTCGATTACTGAAGTTGTGCCAGAGATGATCGATAAGACCATCATGGTCAACGGTGTTGCCAAGAGTTACGCGATGACCGGATGGCGTCTTGGTTGGATGGCGGGACCAGTGGACGCCATGAAGGCAGCTGCCAACTTGCAGTCGCACCTGACATCGAACGTGAACAACATTGCACAAAAAGCAGCTCTTGCTGCCCTTACTGGATCTCAAGACGAAGTTCAGAACATGCTTCAAGCATTCGACCGCAGAAGAAAGCTTGCTGTTTCTGAGCTTGGCAAGATTGATAACTGGCTTGCTCCAATGCCACAAGGTGCCTTCTATGTTTACTCAGACGTTCGAGGACTTCTTGGAAAGAGTTGGGCTGGCAAACAAATCAACACTTCTTTAGAGCTTTGTGATCTCATCTTGGAAAAAGCTGAGGTTGCTTTAGTTCCTGGTGAAGCGTTTGGACCTTCGGGTTATGTTCGCATGAGCTACGCACTTGGTGATGAACCAATTGTTGAAGGCATCCAGCGCCTACAAAAACTCTTTGGCTAAAACCCAATCAGGTTTGGTTCTGGAACCAAGTTGATTCCAAACTTCGCGGCAACTCGTTCTTGAATGTATCTGGCGAGCTCGACGATTTCATCTGCCGTTGCACCGCCGCGGTTAGTAATTGCCAAAGCGTGCTTTTGAGAAATTGTAGCTTTGGATCCTGGCAAGCTAAAACCTTTATCGATTCCAGATTGTTCAATCAACCAAGCTGCGCTTAGTTTGACTGTTAGTCCATCATCTTCCGGAGTTTCCCAAGATGGGGCATCGGCAGGAAGTGTTCTAGCGAATGTGTCGCTCACGATTGGGTTAGTAAAGAAGCTGCCACAGCTCACGCTGTTTGGATCTTTTGGATCTAGCACCATCGATTTAGAAGCGCGAAGTTTCAAAACAGACTCCCGCACTTGAACCAAACTTGGCTGAGCTCCCATTTCAGAATTGAGATCTTTTGCGATTTGACCTGAGTAAAGTGGTCTGGCTTT
>JAIOXP010000043.1:0-6601 GCA_021741705.1 Rhodoluna sp.
CGCACCAGGGAACCCCTGACCACATCAAAATAGTGCTGAGCATTCTGGCTGATGCTGGATTGAGTGAATCAGATCTGCAGTGCCCGCTTGCGTGGCCAGGCAACTTGGCTGCAAGAAGTAAAGCTGAATCAGACTCAAAAGCAGCCTTCAACTGCTCAGGCAAGCATGCTGCATTCCTGGCAGCCTGTGTGAAAAACGGCTGGGACACCAAGAACTACCTGGATCCAAGCCATCCGCTTCAAAAGCTAATTGTTGAAGTAATCGAAGAGTTTTCTGGTGAGAAAATCCCACACTCCACCTTTGATGGTTGCGGAGCCCCACTTCACTTGATGAGCCTGCAGGGCCTAGCCAGGGCAATTGGAAAATTCGCCGCTACCGAAACAGAAATTCAGGCAGCGATGCTTGCAAACCCTTGGGTTGTTGACGATCACGGGGGATCAGACACTCTCGTGATGGAGCAAGGCATGCTTGCCAAGATTGGCGCCGAAGGAGTCTTTGTAATTGGGCTCAGTTCTGGCCACGGGGTTGCAGTCAAGGTTGCCGATGGCAGCATGAGACCAGCTGGTCTAGCAGCAATAAAGATGTTGCTAAATAACAGCTTGCTTGAGCAAAACACCTTCGACCTGCTGTTTTCAAAGTTGAGCATTCCAAACCTTGGTGGCCAAGAGGTAGTGGGTCGACTGGAGATAGCCTTCTAGTCAACACGAAGCACTAAAATCCTCCCGAGAAAGCGTTAGGCTTTTTCCAAAATCAAAGTCGACTCTTGGTGTTTTTTAATTTTCGGTCACTTCGCTACTCGCTGTTAATTTGATTTGGTCCCATGCCTCTTTCCCAGGCCCGTGAACATCGTGTCGTGTAAAATAAGGATGTGAGATTGGCACTCTCTGATTGCCAAAGGGGTATCGCCTGAGACGATAGCGTCAAGAATTCTTTGGTGTTCTAAGTTCGACTCCCGGAGGTACTCAATAGGATATGGCAAGAAGTATCGATACAACTGCCGCAAAATCTCGGAATGGGTTTCCCTCGCCCACTCCATCCCACTCGCTTCAACGAGGCCAAGGTGAAAAAGAGCATCGGCTTGGTGATAGGCGGCCCAGTCTGTTGCTGAGGATGCCATGTCGATGTGTTCCTGGAGGACATCGAGATGCTGTTTTTTGGGATTACTGGATGCGGCACTGACAAGGGCGGTTTCCACCAGAGCACGTTCATCAATGAGCCGATTGATGGTCTTAGAGTCGGCGTTATAGGAACTCACGGCTGAAACGACGTGGCCAAAGGGGTCGTCCGAGACAAAACTTCCACCGGTTTTACCCCGACGCCGGACCACCAAGCCCTCTTTGGCCAGTTTTTCCAACGCCCTTCTGGCAGTTATGACGCTTACGTCTAGGGCATCGGCAATGTCTTGATCGTTTGGTAGTCGTTCGGCTGGCTGGAGAAGCCCGTGCTCGATAGCTAGCGCAATCCGGGCACAGACCGTGTCGACAGCGCTCAATCGGGTGATGTGAGCCACTGAATCGATCAGCAGCTTGTTCTTGGAATCCGGCATTACTCGACTTTCAGGGCTATTTGCAACAGCTTTCAGGATAACTTGCTTAATTCGCTCATTCTGATACATTTAGGTCAATCTCAACAGCAAAGGCGCTCGTGGACGGCAAACTCTCGATTGTGGCGGTGCAGGCTTCGCCGCAGAACTTCTCTGGATCACTGGATCGTTTCGCAGAAGATCTGGCAAACGTCATGGCCCGCCATCCTAAAGCCGAGCTGGTCATCTACCCAGAGATGCACCTTTTTCAGCCACTGGCCATCGAGCCAGGGCAGAAACACTCGGTCGCAAGTCTTGACGCGGTGGACATCGACGGTGATTTTGTTCGGGGCTTGGGAGCTATTGCCCGACTCCACAACATTTGGCTGATCCCCGGGTCCATCAACGAAAAGGGCTCTGCCGAAGACGTCTTCAATACGGCGCTTGTTTTTAATCCCAATGGGCAAATCGCTGCGCGATACCGAAAGATGTTCCCGTGGAGACCCTTCGAGCCGCACACACCGGGGTCGGCTTTTGTTGTCTTCGAAATTCCAACTGTGGGGAAAATTGGACTCAACATCTGTTACGACATCTGGTTCCCAGAAACTTGTCGTCATCTGGCGTGGATGGGGGCTGAACTAGTAATTAACCTGGTCAAGACCAACACCTCTGATCGCGCTCAGGAAGTTATTCTCACCAAAGCCAACGCTATTTTCAATCAGGTAGCGCTCTTAAGTGTGAACAGTGCTGGACCCGAGGGTGTCGGCTGCTCACTCGTTGTGGGCCCAGAGGGCGAAGTCATCACAGATGCTATGCATGCCAATCGAGCAGAGCTGGAGTACACCTTTGATTCAGTAAGCGTCGAGCGCGTTCGAAAGAACGGAACAGCCGGAACCAACAAAATGTGGGAACAGTTTCGCTCCAGTGACCACCCAATTCCGTTACCTCTTTACAACGGATCAATAGACCCATCTCGGTGGACGCCGTCCACCGATCTCGCCCAAATTAAGGAGAAATAATAATGGCAACACCGACAACGCTCAAACGAGTCCTGGGACTGCGGTCTCTGGTGTTCTTTGGACTCGCGTATATGACACCAATGATTGTTCTGGGTATCTTCGGCATCGTGGCCGAGGTTACTGAGGGCGCCAGTGCATCGGCTTATGCAGTTGCACTTGTGGCTATGATATTTACCGCGGCCAGCTACGGCCGACTTTCGGCGGCATTTCCTGTTTCAGGCTCTGCGTACACCTATGTTCGAAAAACCATTGATTCGCGGGCCGGCTTTGCAGTCGGTTGGGCAATCCTCCTGGACTACCTTTTCCTCCCAATGGTTATTTGGCTCATCGGCGCCGCATACATGCAAGCACAGTTCCCGGACGTGCCTGCGTTCGTGTGGCTCCTAGCCTTCATAGGAATCACCACAATCCTCAACGTCATCGGCTTGAAAGTCGCTGACCGCGCCAACATGTTGTTGATGGCTTTCCAGGGGCTTGTCCTAATACTGTTTGTTGGATTTTCCGTTGCGTTCGTCCTCGGTGGCGGTGGAGCAGGGAGCCTGCTTGATGCCGGACCGTTTCTAGGAGACAACGGATCACTCACGGCAATCACCGCAGGAGCGGCAATTGCTGCTTACTCGTTCCTCGGATTCGATGCAATCACAACATTCACCGAAGAGACGATTGAACCAAAAAAGACTGTTCCTAGGGCAATTCTTTTGGTAGCAATTATCGGAGGAGCAATCTTCATTGTTGTTTCCTACACCACTCAACTCGTTTACCCAGGTGGCACTTTTGATGATGTAGGGTCTGCGGCTCTCTTGATCGCTGGTCAAATTGGTGGAGCAGCTTTTAGCGCCTTATTCTTGGCTGGACTGATTATCGCTCAGTTCACTTCGGGACTAGCAGCACAGGCGTCAGCGTCACGCTTGCTGTTTGCAATGGGACGAGATGGCGTGTTGCCTAAAAAGGCATTCGGGGCCATCACGACTCGTTTCAAGACACCAGTATTCAATCTGGTTGCCATTGGTGGAGTTGGCCTTATAGCGCTGTTCCTCGACATCACTACCTCCACATCGTTTATTCTGTTTGGCGCGTTCCTCGCCTTCGTGATGGTAAACATCGCGGTCATCGCGCACTTTGCCCGCGAGAGGAAGGCAGGAAGAAACCTCAATGCAGTGACTCATGTCGTGTTCCCATTACTGGGAGCCATTGTTTGTGGGTACTTGCTTCTTCAGTTAGACACGAACGCAATCACGTTGGGACTTTCGTGGCTTGGTATCGGGCTGGTTGTCCTGATCATTGTTACTAAGTTCTTTCGGGTTGCTCCACCGGAAGTGGACGTCAAGGGGGATTAAAGTCGTCTTAGCCTTAGGTGGTGCTGGGGTGCTGTTTCCCTGGCACCACAGAAAGGGTCGAGATTCCACGAGAGAAAGGCTGCAAATTCGAATTCTTGCAGATGCGGTGCCCAGATTTACGACACTAATGTTCAAAAGGAAAAAACTCCCTCTAGAAATAGGGGGAGTTTTTTACTAGACTCCAACAACTCAATGGCTGACCGGCGCTGGGGTTCTCAATTTTCCTAATCAGGAAGAAAAGACCGCTCTGGCGGGTTTACTTCAAAATGGACCAGCAAACACCCATCCGCCTAGTCGGTATTTACAACGCCGATGGTGGAATTGTGGGGGAGCTGAAGTACTTCTTTGGGCATTTGATCGGGGTAGCAAAGTGCGAGCTTTGCGATGTGACCCATTCGCCAATTCGTCGCAAGGCTTCTTTTGACAAGCTCGCCCAGGACCTCAAGTCAGAGTTTGGGCTTGAATTTGACCTAAAGCACCTAAACGAGAGGACCGAATCAGAGATTCGGGCCTCTTCTGGCCAAGAACCTTGTGTTTTGGCCCAATATGCTGATGGCTCATTGGGGATGTTCTTGGACAGGGCGGAACTTGCTATGGTCAATGGCGATGTTGGCAAGTTTGAGGGCCTGGTTAGGGCCAGACTTCGGCTGTTCTTTTAGGCCATTTTGAGGGCTGAATATAGCCCTCCATCGGATCTTTAACTTGCATTGACTCGCTGTGCTGTGGCAGGATTGACAAGTTGCTGAGTATTTGGGCCTTTCTTGGTCCAAACCACCTTTGGCTCGTGTCTAGATCCTTTGTTATACAAGGAATTTAGTCCCCCGGAGGCTACAACAAGAACTTAAACCTTCATCAGTTTTTTGGTCTGGATGTCATTCGACACGCCCGACCGCGGGTGTGGGTGAAGCGATTCAAGTCCTTTGAATCAAACATTTATGAAACGGAAAGTGAGTCACGATGGCGGCACAAAAGATCCGCATTCGATTGAAGTCGTATGACCATGAGGTCATTGATTCATCGGCGCGCAAGATTGTCGACACAGTAACTCGTGCAGGTGCAACCGTAGTTGGACCAGTGCCACTTCCTACCGAGAAAAACGTTGTTTGTGTTATCCGCTCTCCTCACAAATACAAGGACAGCCGTGAGCACTTCGAGATGAGAACTCACAAGCGCGTAATCGACATTATTGACCCAACTCCAAAGGCAGTTGACTCACTAATGCGCCTAGACCTACCAGCCGATGTCAACATCGAGATCAAGCTCTAAGGGAAAAAAGATGTCTACCGAGAATAGAACCGTAAAGGGCCTGCTGGGCAAGAAGCTTGGCATGACTCAGGCGTGGGACGAGAACAACAAGATGATTCCGATCACCGTTGTTGAAGCCGGATCAAACGTTGTTACTCAGATCAAGAATCTTGAAGTTGATGGCTACCAGGCAGTTCAGGTTGCCTACGGTGCAATCGCTATTCGTAAGGTGAACAAGCCTGAGGCTGGTCACTTCGCAAAAGCTTCCGTTGCACCTCGCCGCTTCTTGGCCGAGATTCGTACCGCTGATGCAGACACTTACTCAGTTGGACAAGAACTTGGCGTAGAGGTTTTCGAAGTTGGTCAGATGCTTGACGTAGTTGGAACCTCAAAAGGTAAGGGCTTCGCAGGACACATGAAGCGCCACGGTTTCCATGGTGTTGGTGCATCTCACGGTCAACACCGTAACCACCGTAAGCCTGGTTCCATTGGTGCATCCTCTACACCGGGTCGCGTATTCAAAGGAACCCGTATGGCAGGTCGCATGGGAACAGACCGCGTAACCGCGATGAACCTAAAGCTTCATGCAGTGGACGCTGAAAAGGGTCTACTACTTATCAAGGGCGCTATCCCAGGCCCAAAGGGCCAGCTAGTTTTCGTTCGCAACGCTGTGAAGGGAGCCTAAGCAAATGGCTGAGAATTCAATCGACATCGTCGACGTAGCTGGCAAGAAGACAGGCGCTGCAACTCTTCCTGCTGATATCTTCGATGTTCAGACCAACGTTCCTCTACTGCACCAGGTTGTTGTTGCACAGCAAGCTGCTGCTCGCCAGGGTACCCAGTCAACTCTGAAGCACGGTGAAGTTTCTGGAACCGGTAAGAAGCCTTTCAAGCAGAAGGGAACTGGAAACGCTCGTCAGGGATCGCTTCGTGCTCCACAGATGCGCGGTGGTTACATCACCCACGGTCCAAAGCCAAGAACTTACGAGCAGAGAACCCCAAAGAAAATGATTGCTGCCGCAATCAAGGGTGCTTTGTCAGACCGCGCTCGCAATGGACGTCTGCACGTAGTTGCAGAGCTATTTAAAAACGGCGCTCCTTCCACCAAGTCAGCTGCATCAATTCTTGCGGCCCTAACCGGTGGCAGAAAAGCTTTGGTAGTTCTAGATAGAAGCGATGACCTTAGCTACAAATCCCTTCGCAACCTAAAGGACGTTCACGTTCTGCCGGTTGACCAGGTAAACGCTTACGACGTAGTTCTTAGCGACGACGTTGTGTTCACCAAGGCGGCTCTGGATGAGTTCATCAGCAACGCATCCAAGTCCAAGACCGAGAAGGAGGGCTAGTAAATGACTGCCCTAAACAAGAACCCTAGAGACGTTATCTTGCGTCCAATTGTTTCTGAGAAGAGCTACAACCTAATTGACGAAGGTAAGTACACCTTCGAGGTGGACCCTCGCTCAAACAAGACTGAGATC
>JAIOXP010000044.1:0-6592 GCA_021741705.1 Rhodoluna sp.
GGTCTTTGATCGAGTCTTTAGGACGGGACAAAAAGTAGATTATTGGTCTTTGGCAAACGCCTATGGTTTTAGTTACTTTTGCCCAGCCAACGAAGTTGAACTACGAAGTGCAATGACCACCATCGGCCGCGTGCTTATCGAAATCAAGCTCTAACTTAGAGCGCCGCGAATCGGAGTGAACTTAAGTTCGGTTTCTGCCAGTTCATCCTGCGGATCGGATTCAGCAACTAGCCCACACCCTGCAAAAGCTGTTACAACGTTTTGCTCGATGTAGCCACCGCGAATTGCGATTGCCCACTCTCCGTCACCATCGGCACCAATCCAACCAACCGGTCCCGCATATCCACCGCGATCGAAAGGCTCTAGTTCGGCAATGAGATCTTGCGCGGCTTTACGAGAAGTCCCTGCGACGGCAGCGGTCGGGTGCAGATACGCTGCCAAATCCAAAACAGAAATGTTCTTCTTTAGCTTTCCGTAAACATCACTAGCAAGGTGCCAAACGTCAGGTAGCGCCAAAGTGAATGGCTTCTCATCAGTATCAACTGTTGTGCAAAACGGTGAAAGCTCTTGAACCATTGACTCAACCGCAAACTGGTGCTCGTGCAGATTCTTTTCAGAAACCAAAAGACCAGCGGCGATGTTCTGATCAGTCTGTTCGGAATCACCCCTGGCTGCTGTTCCTGCTAAAACCCTGGCCGAAACCTGTCCATGGGAAACGCGAACTAATAGCTCCGGTGAGGCACCGAAGTTCCCTGCCACGCTATAGACCCAGCAGCTTGGGTATCGAACTGCGAGGTTTCTTAGAGCTGTTCGAAGATCGAACCCACTGGGTAGCTGGGCGACTATGTCTCTAGCTAGCACGACCTTTTGAATGCGTCCCGCTCTGATTTTTTCGATTGCTGATTCAGCCTGACTCATGAAGTATTCGGCGCTCATCGCACCGTCATAGAACTTCAATTTGTCATTAGCTCGGTAACTTGCAGGTTGTGTCAGAAAATCCGCACTGATTGAATCTTCGCCTTCAGGGACTATTTCAGTGATCCAGCTGCGGCCATCTCTGGTTCCAAGGACAAGCCTTGGCACCACTAGCACTGAGTTGATTGTGCTGTCTTCAGAGAAGGTAACTGATCCAAATGCTACGAGACCTGTGCATTGAATTCTGAGCGAATCAGTAATTTCTGCAAGTGACACCTGATCTCGCCAAATGCTGGCAAGCTCTGAGATCCGGTTTGGACCTGAGGTTTCAAATCGAGCAACCTCGCCAAATCCAATAATTCCCTGACCGCCGCGAATGAAAACGGTGGCATCTTCTGGAAAATGCTTGGTGATGTCGAACCCCTCGGGCGTGGCAATCTCGCGCGTTAGAACGCGGAGTTTTCCAAGTTTTGACATTTAAACCAGTTCTGATTGGGGCCAAATATGGCCGACTCTCTAAATTCTAAGTCAAAGCTAAGATTGAATAGTGAGTAAAGCTGACCTATCCAAAAAACCGCAACAAGTAGCGGAGATGTTTGATGGGGTAGCGAAAAACTACGATAAGGCCAACGATTTACTCTCCTTTGGCTCAGCCCGAATCTGGCGCAAAGAGGTAGCCAAACTAGTAAATTCCCAACCCGGTCAAACCATTCTGGATCTCGCTGCCGGCACCGGATCTTCCTCAATTGTCTTTCTGCGTGAGGGCGTCAAAGTAGTAGCAGCTGATTTTTCCAATGGCATGCTCGAAGTGGGAAGAAGAAGGCATCCTGAGTTGGAGTTTGTGTTTGCCGATGCGGCAGCACTTCCTTTTGCAGACAGAGAGTTTGACACCGTAACTATTTCCTTTGGAATTAGAAATGTCGAAAAAACTGAGGTTGCACTTGCCGAGATGTTTCGGGTGCTAAAGCCTGGTGGCAAGTTAGTGATTTGTGAATTCTCCAGAATCCCTAACAATTTCCTGCACAGTCTTTACCGCTTCTACCTGCGAAACATTCTTCCGACTCTTTCAGGCTTGGTAAGTAAGACTCCAGAGGCTTACAGCTACCTAGCCGAATCAATCGATGCCTGGCCTAGCCAGCAGGAGTTGGTAAAGATTATTGAATCGGCTGGTTTTGAATCGGTACGTTATCTAAACCAAACTCTTGGCATTGTTGCCATCCACACCGGTTTCAAACCCAAGGCGGTCTAGATGGCTCGCACATCTCTACCTAGGCAACTTAGGAAAGTTGCTGATAAAGCGCTTTTAGAGAAGCTTGAAATTGGCTTAGACAAAGTTGAGCAGCAATTGGTTGAGTCCGTAAAGCACACTGACCCGATTGCAAAGGTAACCACTCGGCATTTGATTGATGCAGGTGGTAAAAGAATTAGACCAACTTTGGTTCTTCTAACTTCACAGCTTGGTGAAGCTAACCTCGATGAAGTTATTCAAGCTGCAGTTGTTGTAGAGCTCACTCACATCGGAACCCTGTATCACGATGATGTGATGGATGATGCACCTAGAAGAAGAGGTGTTGATTCGGCTCATGAAATTTGGGGAAACAACGTTGCAATCTTGACTGGTGACTTGCTATTTGCAAGAGCGTCACAATTAGTTTCCAAGTTAGGTCAAAAAGCACTAACTCTGCAGGCAGATACTTTTGAAAGACTTTGCCTTGGTCAACTAAATGAAACAGTTGGCCCACAAGATGGCCAAGATCCAATCGAGCACTATCTTCATGTGCTTGCAGATAAAACGGGATCTCTAATCTCTGCATCAGCTGAGCTTGGAGTTATTTTCTCTGGTGCGGATCAATCACTTCGCGAACCAGTTAGAAAATACGGTGAAGCAATCGGCGTAGCTTTCCAACTAATCGACGACTACATCGATCTACACTCTGACGGTGCGGTGTCGGGCAAGACTCCAGGAACTGACCTTCGCGCAGGCGTTCCAACCCTTCCCGTTATGTATTTACGACAGGAAGCCAAAAGTGATTTGGAAGCCGCCAAGTTGATTGACATAATTGACTCCGGCCTCGACGATGAAGCCAAACTCCAGACCGTACTCAAAGCTCTTCGGGATCACCCTGTAACGGAGCGAACTTACCAAGAGGCCAAGAGATGGGCTGCTGAGGCAATAAGTGCTCTGGACGAATTACCAAAGGGTCCAGTTCGTGAAGCACTGACCTCTTTCGCCGAAGCGGTTATAGAACGCAGCAACTAAGTTTTAGTAAATAAGGAATAGGTAGATGTCAAAGCTAAGGCTTGCGATTGTGGGTGCTGGTCCAGCAGGTATTTACGCAGCTGACCTGATCATCAAATCCGAACTTCGTGACTTTGATGTTTCCATCGATCTTTTTGATTTACTTCCTGCACCATATGGACTTGTTCGCTACGGTGTTGCACCAGATCACCCGAGAATCAAAGGAATCATTAGAGCTCTTTATGAAGTTCTCGACCGAGGCGACATCAGGTTCTTTGGAAACGTTGAGTACGGTAAGGACATCACTCTTGATGATTTAAAGACCCACTACAACGCAGTTATCTTTTCGACCGGTGCCGTCAAAGACGCCAACCTAAACATTTCAGGCATTGATCTCGAAGGATCTTTTGGTGCTGCTGCATTTGTGAACTGGTACGACGCACACCCTGACTTTGAACGTAGCTGGGACCTAAGCGCAAAGGAAATTGCGGTTCTGGGAAACGGCAACGTAGCTTTGGATGTTGCCAGAGTGCTCTCTAAGCCAGCCGAAGCGATGCTCTCTACCGATATTCCAGACAACGTGTACCAGGGACTCCGCGCATCACAAGCTACCGATGTGCATGTCTTTGGTCGCAGAGGACCTGCTCAAGTTAAGTTCTCGCCGTTAGAGCTTCGTGAGGCAGTACACATAGAGGGTGTAGACACCATCGTCTATGACGAAGACTTCCAGTACGACGAGGGATCACAGAAAGCCATTGACAGCAATAACCAAACCAGAGTTATGGTGAAAACCCTAGAAGACCTTCGATCAAATGAAATCACTGGAGCTAAGCGTAGGCTGCACCTGCACTTCTTTAGTGCTCCTGTTGAAATCTTGGAAGAAGACGGCAAGGTAGCCGGTATCAAGATTGAAAGAACCGAGCTTGATGGAACTGGCAACGTGAAGCCAACTGGCGAGTTTAGGGAGTTCCCTATTCAGGCTGTTTATCGCGCGGTTGGATACTTTGGCTCAGAGTTGAGTGAAGTTCCTTTTGACGAAAAAGCTGGCGTTATTCCAAACAACAAGGGTCGTGTTTTGGACTCAGATGGGGAACACATTCACGGTGTTTATGCGACCGGTTGGATCAAGCGTGGTCCAGTAGGACTTATTGGACACACCAAGAGCGATGCAATTGAAACCATCGCCCAGATTATTGAAGACAAGAACAATTGGTGGCAACCGGCATCTCCTTCGGAGGATTCAATTACCGATCTGCTCACATCGAGAAAGATTGACTATGTTGGTTGGCCTGAATGGCTCAGAATCGATGCCGAGGAAAAGCGCCTAGGTGAAGCTCAAGAGCGCGAGCGTATCAAACTTGTTGAGCGCGAAGACTTCCTTACCGTTGCGAAAAAGAAGTAGCGCACGTGCCCCTTCCTCCAGCAAGACTTAAGAGTGCACAAACAGCACTCGCTGTTTTCTTCTTTACGCAGGGATTTGTTGCAATCACCTTTATCCCGCGAATCCCTGAAATCATCGAGCAGATTGGCGTCTCGTTCGCGGTCTGGGGATTGATTATTGGATTTGCAGGAATCGGTTCTTTGTTGCCGCTATTGGTTGCTAACCGTTTAGTTGGAAGATTTGGAACCAGACCAATCATTAACCTTTCGAGCGTATTCATAGTGCTATCGGTCATGAGCTTGGCATGGGCTCCAAATGGTTTCGTTTTCTTTCTCTTTCAAACCATAATGATGTTCAGCATGAGCTTTTTCAACATCGCAATTAATGCTCAATCTGTGATGCTGCAAAAGAGAGTTAAGCAAGTGATAATCGGTAAGTTCCACGCGGCCTGGAGTATAGGTGCGGGTGCAAGTGCTGCGCTTTCTGGAATCATGGCTAGCTTTGTTTCGCTTCAGATTCATTTGTTAGTAGTTCCTCTGGTTTGCCTAGTGGTCTTTCAGGTCTATCTTCGGTCCATGCTTTCTCCTGAAGAAGATGGTCACAAAGAAGAGAGGCAGGCTTCTAGGAAGGTCCCATTCTTTAAATCTCCAAACCAGCTTTGGCTTCTAGCCCTTGGCCTATTCACTGGAGTGTTTCTAGAGCTAGTGATGATGGATTGGTCCGCATTGTTCTCTCAGCAGGTGATGCTGCTCTCACCAACTTTGGGAGCGGTGCCTTTCGCATCATTCATGCTTGCCATGATTGGTGGCCGTCTATTGATTACTAGAGCAACTGAGAAATATCACATTAGTGAACTATCCAAGTGGAGTGGAATCTACGGGTCGATAATGATGGCCATCGGCCTAGTTGTGGCCCCGCCAATTGTCGAGCACGATCCGATTCTGGCCCTTATCGTTCTTTCATTCTTCTGGGCCCTGGGTGGCTTTGGTCTTGCCCCACTGGTGCCATCATTCTTTGGAGCAGCGGGCCACGTAACGGGACTTACGACTTCGCAGGCCCTCGCGAGAATGTCCCTACTGAACTCACTGGCTGTAATTGGAGCCAAGGTTGTTATGGGTGGGTTAGCCGAAAGCGTAGGGCTTCAGATCGCTTTCGTACTGCCAATTGTTTTGATGTTTATCGCTGGAATACTTTCGGGAAGACTTGCCAAGCAAGCTAAGCGCAAGGAAGCTGTTGAAAACGCTTTCCCAATTACCGGTTCACTAACGGTAATTGACGAACTGTAGATCTACTTCTAGATCTTTAGATTTCAGCCGAGACTGAAGCTCCTGCAAATCATCTCTAGATTTACTTGAAACCCTAAGCTCGTCGCCTTGAATCTGGCTCTTGATGCTCTTTGGGCCCTCTTCGCGAATGATCTTTGAAATCTTCTTGGCCTGTTCTTGGTTGATGCCATCTTTTATCTTGGCTTCGATGCGGAATTCTTTACCGGAAGGAAAAGGCTTTCCATCTTCCAGGCTCTTTAGAGATACCCCGCGCTTTACAAGCTTGCTTTGGAAGACATCAAGGATTGCCTTGACTCTCTCCTCGCTGTTGGCTTTCATCAGGATCTTTTCACCAGATTGCTCGATCGATGCGCCAACACCTTTGAAGTCGTAGCGTTGTTCGACTTCTTTATGGGCCTGGTTCAAGGCGTTTGCTACTTCTTGTGGGTCAACTTTGCTTACGATGTCGAATGAGGAATCAGCCATGCGGTTAGTTTACCCAAGCAGCCATTGGTTCTCAGGCAAATTGCAGTAGTTAGCGTTTGGTAAATATTGGTATCCTTTTAAGGCATCCAAATCCGACCATTTAGATTTTGCTGCATGGCTAGTTACCCAAGCGGCCAAAGGGAACTGACTGTAAATCAGCTGGCTCAGCCTTCGGGGGTTCGAATCCCTCACTAGCCACAAACCCCCACTTATTTTTGTAGGTGGGGAGTTTTACGCCGTGATTTAGAAAACGCACCAAGGAGCAAGCATGTCATTTCCAAGAGTTGGTGGACTTAGAACTGTTGA
>JAIOXP010000045.1:0-6379 GCA_021741705.1 Rhodoluna sp.
GACTTCCAAAGCCTCAGGTCAAGCGCGGATCAAAGATTCTCTAAACAATTAGAAGGGTTCCAAGTGCAACATCGTTACTTAGGAAACAGTGGCTTAAAAGTAAGTGAGCTCACATACGGTAACTGGCTCACTCACGCCCGCCAAGTAGATAACAAAGAGGCCATAAAGACAGTCAAAGCTGCTTTGGAAAATGGCATAACCTCCTTTGATACGGCAGACGCCTACGCGAACCTAGAAGCCGAACCAATTTTGGGTCAAGCCCTAAAAAACGAGCGACGTTCAGGTATAGAAATTTTTTCCAAGGTTTACTGGCCGGTAGCTGACAAGAAACCAAACGATCACGGTTTATCTAGAAAACACATCATGGAATCTATCGATGGCTCTCTCACACGGCTCGGAACTGATTACTTGGATCTCTACCAAGCTCACAGATACGACTACGAGACGCCGCTTGAAGAAACTATGCAGGCCTTTGCTGACATCGTTCGTGCCGGTAAATCCCTATACATTGGAGTGTCCGAATGGACTGCTGAGCAGATAAATGCTGGGGCGAAACTCGCCAAAGAACTCAAATTTCAATTGATTTCTAACCAGCCTCAGTACTCAATGTTGTGGCGAGTGATCGAAGGCGAAGTTATTCCAGCATCAAAACAGAATGGAATGACCCAGATTGTTTGGTCCCCGCTTGCTCAGGGTGTGCTGACCGGAAAGTATCTTCCAGGAAGTCCAGTTCCGAAAGACTCTAGAGCCGGAAACACAGAAGCAGCCGTTGGTGGTATTGAGAAATACATGTCTGATGATGCTCTAACAGCCATTCAGAAACTCAAGCCTCTGGCGCAGTCATTGGGATTGACAATGGCTCAGTTTGGCTTGGCTTGGGTGCTTGCAAATCCGAATGTCTCGAGTGCAATTGTTGGCGCATCACGTCCCGAGCAAATCACGGACAACGTAAAAGCTGTTGGTGTTGAAATACCTAAGGAGATCATGACTCAGGTCAATCAGATCCTTGCGGGTTTTATTGTTTCAGATCCCGCAGAGACCAAGAGTCCGCCTGCAAGGCTTGTCTAAAAACGCAGGCTGCCGTTAATCTTCTTGGCCCACAGTGGTCCTTGATAGACAAACCCGGTATAGCCCTGTACTAAGTCAGCTCCAAGACTGAGTCGCTCTGCAACATCTGCTCCATTGACTACTCCCCCAACGGAGATCACTACAAATTCCTTACCTAACTCTTTGCGCAGCAGAACCAAAATCTCTTTGGACCTGATTGCCAGAACTGGACCAGACAATCCGCCTGCGCCGAAAGAATTGACTTGTTGCGCTGACGTCTCAAGACCAACACGTTTGATGGTGGTGTTGGTTGCAATAACCCCTGCAATCCCCAGCTTTCGAACCAACGCCGCCACTTCAACAACAGCGCTGTCTTCAAGATCAGGCGCAATCTTCACCAGCACTGGCTTACCAAGGGCCGAGTGGGACACCGCAACCAGAATCGGCTCCAGCTCATCAATATCTTGCAGCGAGCGAAGTCCTGGGGTGTTTGGCGAAGAAACATTCACGGCTATGTAATCAGCAACTGGAGCTAAAGCCTTCGCACTGTATTCGTAGTCAGAAACAGCGTCAACTAGTTCAGTTGTCCTGCTTTTTCCAATGTTGACGCCGATAACTGGAAGTTTCGCACCCGAGGCACGCAGCTTGGTAAGGCGCCTGGCAACTTGGTCCGCACCTTCGTTATTGAAACCCATGCGGTTTATAAGGGCTTGATCTTTTATCAACCTATAAAGTCTTGGCTTGGGGTTGCCAGGCTGCGGATGCCTTGTTACGGTTCCTATTTCAACATGCGAAAAGCCCAATTCGCCGAGTTCCTTGACCGCTATTGCGTTCTTATCAAATCCAGCCGCGATTCCAAAAGGTCCGGCAAAATCAAGGCCTAGAACTTGAACAGATTTGGTCCTAACTCCAAATTGCGAAAACTTGCTTAGCCTCGTGAAACCGATGAGTTTGATCACAAACATTCCGAGGTAATGCGCTTTTTCGGGGTCAAGTCTTGAGAAAACGAGCTTGAACAGGGCTTTGTATAGCACCTACTTAGATTACCTTTCCTTGGATAGACCAAAGGGTCAACGCAATTCGCGCTGACCCTTTGGTTATAACTTCTTTTCTAGCTGCAACCAGAAGTCGATCCACAACCTTCACACACGTGACATGAGCCGGATGGTCTCATCTTGATGCCACAGTTGAAGCAAAGTGGTGCGTCTGACTCTTTACCCTGCAGCAATTCAAACAACTCAGCGGAAGAATGAACTTCTTTCTTAGGTTTGATTTCTACTGACTGAGTATTAGAAGCCACTGCCTCAGCTTGGGCCTCAAACGCAGGAGCTGCGCTTTCAACAGCCGCTGGAGCTCCGTAGCTGGCGTTTGCATCCAGTTCTGCGGTGCGCTCGTCAGTTGAGTGGATTCCAATTGCTGATCTGGTTTCGTATGGAAGGTAATCTAGCGCCAAGCGGCGGAAGATGTAGTCCATCAGAGACTTAGCCATTCTGATGTCCTTGTCATCGGTTAGACCAGCTGGCTCGAAGCTCACGTTGGTGAATTTCTTGACGTAGCTTTCTAGTGGCACGCCGTACTGCAAACCGATCGACACTGCTATTGAGAATGCATCCATCACGCCAGCAAGGGTTGAGCCCTGCTTACCTAGCTTTAGGAATACCTCTCCCAAACCACCGTCGGGGTAAGAACCTGCGGTTAGGTAACCCTCAGCTCCGCCAACGGTGAAGCTGGTGGTTGAAGATGGGCGTGATTTTGGTAGGCGCTTGCGGACCGGGTGAGACATACCGGCAGCAACAGTTACCTTATCTGCCTTGGTCTCTGTCTTTGCCTTACCGTCGGAAAGTGGCTGACCTACCTTGCAGTTGTCACGGTAGATAGCAAGAGCCTTCAGTCCAAACTTCCAACCCTGGAAGTAGACCTCTGCAATTTCCTCAACGGTGGCTGTCTCTGGCATGTTCACTGTCTTTGAGATAGCTCCAGAAAGGAATGGCTGAACAGCAGCCATCATTCGAACGTGACCCATTGGCTCAATCGCGCGAACACCGATAGCGGTATCGAAGATTGGGTAGTGCTCAACCTTGAGTCCCGGTGCGTCAACGACGTGACCGTTTTGTGCAATGTGATCAACAATCGCCTCTATGGTCTCCTGAGAGTATCCAAGACGGTGCAACGCGAACGGAATGGTCTGGTTCACAATCTGCATTGAACCACCGGTTGATAGCTTCTTGTACTTCACCAATGAGAAGTCAGGCTCGATACCTGTGGTGTCGCAGTCCATCATGAAACCAATGGTTCCGGTTGGGGCCAATAGTGATGCCTGAGCGTTTCTCCAACCGTTTTGTGAACCGATCCTGGTGTTCAGTGCCCACTGCTCGGTAGCTGCGGCGTGAACTGAGCGGTCGATCTCGCTAACTGATGTAACTAGTGAGTTAGCAGCCTCGTGCTTTGCCATGATGCGGTCGTGGCCAGCCTTGTTCTTGGCGTAGCCATCGTAAGGACCAACTACTCCAGCAAGTTCAGCTGAGCGACGGTAAGACGCGGCAGTCATCAAAGATGTGATTGCTCCAGCAAGAGCAAAACCTTCCTTGCTGTCGTAAGGAACACCGATTGCCATCAATAGCGCACCTAGGTTCGCGTAACCGATGCCGAGCTGACGGTAAGCACGGGTAGTATCACCAATTGCCTCGGTTGGGAAATCAGCAAAGCTAATTGAAATGTCCATAGCAGTGATGATTAGCTCGGAAGCTTTGGTGAAGGTAGCGGAGTCGAATGAACCGTCTGGGTTCAGGAACTTCAGCAGGTTCAAGCTCGCTAGGTTACAGCTTGAGTTGTCAAGGTGCATGTACTCGGAGCAAGGGTTGGACGCAGTGATGCGACCAGACTCTGGAGTGGTGTGCCAGTCGTTGATGATGTCGTCGTACTGGATACCAGGGTCGGCACATGCCCAAGCTGCCTTAGAGATCTTGTTGAAAAGCTCTCTTGCGTCAACTTCTTCGATCACTTCTCCATTGGTTCTGGCACGTAATCCGAACTTGCCGCCACTTTCAACGGCGTTCATGAACTCTGCGTTTACCCGCACTGAGTTGTTGGCGTTCTGGTACTGAACGGAGTTGATGTCGCGTCCGCCAAGTTCCATGTCGTAACCAGCGTCGCGCAATACGCGGATCTTTTCTTCTTCAAGTTCCTTGGTCTCGATGAACTCAACGATGTCCGGGTGATCAACGTCCAAAACAACCATCTTGGCCGCGCGACGAGTTGCACCACCAGATTTGATGGTTCCTGCAGAAGCATCAGCTCCACGCATGAAAGAAACTGGACCAGAAGCAGATCCACCGGAGGACTTGAGAAGCTCCTTGGATGAACGAATTCTGGAAAGGTTCAGACCTGCACCGGAACCGCCCTTGAAGATCATTCCCTCTTCGCGGTACCAGTTCAAGATTGACTCCATTGAGTCATCAACGGACAAGATGAAGCAAGCAGAAACTTGCTGTGGGCTCTTGGTTCCCACGTTGAACCAAACTGGTGAGTTGAATGCAAACACCTGGTTCAAAAGCATGTAGGTCATCTCGTGCTCGAAGATTGTTGCATCTTCTTCGGTTGCGAAGTATCCATTGTCGCGACCAGCCTGAGTGTAGGTAAGAACAACGCGGTTAATCAGCTGACGCAGACTGAATTCACGCTCTTCAGTTCCCATAGCTCCACGGAAGTACTTGGTAGTGACGATAGTCGAAGCGTTCAAGCTCCAGAAATCTGGAAACTCAGCACCACGCTGTTCGAAAATGGTTTCACCATTTTTCCAGTTGGTCTGAACAACATCGCGAAACTCCCAGTTGACCTGGTCGTATGGGTGCACACCCTCGGTTGTGTAAATACGGTTAATGGTTAATCCCTTGCCGCTTACGGAGCCAGAGGTGGAGCTAAATGCGGTTGCGTCAGTCACGAGTGTTGCCTTTCCTAGTTTTGGATACTTATGGTTGTTGGGGTGCTACTTGGTTAGTTCTTTGTCGAAATCTGTTGCTTCGTTGTTGCTTGCTCGAAGGACGTTAATTGCCGCTTCGAAATCTTCTAGGCTTTCCCAGCCCTGGTAGACGCTTGCGAATCTCATAAAGGCAACCTCATCTAGCAGCCTCAGGGGTTCCAAGATAGCCAGGCCGATCACGTGTGCCTCGACCTGAGCTGCTCCCGAGGAAAGAATGGTCTCCTCCACCTGCTGAGCCAAGATGGCTAGGTCTGCGTCTGAAACCGGTCTGCCCTGGCAGGCCTTGCCAACGCCGCTTACTATCTTGTCCCTGCTAAAAGGCTCAGTCACACCGCTTCGCTTTAGAACGCTCAAAGAGGTGGTCTCAGATGTGGTGAACTTCTTGCCACACTCTGGGCACTGGCGCCTACGGCGGATGCTGGTGCCATCCTCGCTAGCCCTGGAATCTGTGACCCTGGAGTCCGTATTGCGGCAAAAAGGGCAATTCATGAGCTGATGCCTTTCTCCCGTAAATACAGTGGATTTGGTTGGATTTTAGCCGAATTCCCCGATAACCTTCCACTAGATGTGGAAACTTTTCGCTCTTCCGTCCCTATATCTTGTGGTTTAAGGGGCATATTTTCAAATTTGTCCGATATTCGGCGTGTCGCGGATAATGATCCCGGAAAGCTCGAAATTGAGCGGTTCGATAACCCCAAAATCTCTACTACCCTGAAGTAGATGCTTGATCCCAACCTAAACCCAGACTCCAGCGAGGCCCTCAAGGTCGCCTTCAGGCGCCATGCCTCGGGAGTGGCCGTAATCACGACCAATGACGCGTCCGGGAACCCAGTGGGCTTTACGGCCACCTCAATGACCTCGCTTGGGTCAAATCCAGCACTTGTGACCTTTAATGTCTCCCAAAGCTCATCTTCTTGGCCGGCAATCTCAACCGCAAAATACGTCGCACTACACATGCTCGGTGCGAAGAATCTAAATTTGGCCGAAAAAATGGCAGCCGATAACACCAAGAGGTTCCTTGACTCAGATTGGCAGAGATCCGAATTTGACTTACCGGTTTTTCAAAGCGTAACTGCAGTGCTTTTTGGAGAAGTTAGGGAGTTTCACCAAGTTGAACAGAACGCGGTCTTCATCATCGACATAATTTCGGGTCTAGCAGGAGCGCAAGACAAAGCGCTGCTATACAACCAGCGTGCTTACTTCACTACTTCCGAAGAATCTCTCTGAACAAAGCCTTGAGTTCCAAGTAATGCTTTTAGTTCGCCAAGAAGATCATCTGTGATTTTCACTGTTGGTTGGAGTTTGAAGCTACGAGGATTACTGTCATCCAAGAAAGTCAAGTGGACTTCTTCT
>JAIOXP010000011.1:0-31181 GCA_021741705.1 Rhodoluna sp.
AGTTGCCGAAGGCAGCTTCACTGTCGGTGGCCTGCTGGCGTTTTTTGCCACTGCAACTGTTTTGCGTTGGCCGACCGAGTCCATTGGATTCTTGCTTTCCATGACGCTCGATGCCAAGACCGCAATTCAGCGCTTTTTCGAGGTTATCGACGAGCCAGTACTTATCAAGGATCCAGAGGTTGCCAAGACCATTGGTTCGCCAAAGGGTCGCTTGGAATTCAAGAACGTCCATTTCCGCTACCCAGACAGTAAGCCAGATCAGCCAGATATCTTGCGCGGTGTTGACCTAGTGCTGGAGCCGGGGGAGTCAGTAGCCCTAATTGGAATAACCGGTTGTGGCAAGAGCACCCTGACAGCGCTCACCACCAGGCTCTATGAAGTTTCTTCGGGATCTATAGAACTTGATGGCGTTGACATCAGAGCATTAACTCGATTTGAACTTCGCTCACACATCGCAATGGCATTTGAAGACGCAACCTTGTTTTCGGCATCGGTTCGAGACAACGTGTTGCTTGGAAGACCTGATTCCACTGAAGATGAATTGAAAGAAGCGCTTTCGATTGCCCAGGCTGATTTTGTGTATGAGTTACCCGAAGGTCTTGACACCAAAATCGGTGAAGAGGGACTTTCGTTATCTGGAGGGCAGCGTCAGCGTCTTGCACTTGCCAGAGCGGTTGCTGCCAAGCCAGCGGTACTTGTTCTTGATGATCCGCTCTCAGCATTGGATGTTGATACCGAAGCACTTGTCGAGGCGGCACTTAGAAAAGTTCTAAAAAAGACAACGGCTTTGATTGTTGCTCATCGACCTTCTACTGTTCAGCTTGCTGACAGAGTGGCACTCATGCAAGATGGCAAGATTGTTGCCGTTGGTAAGCACAGTGACCTCCTGGCGACAAACGATCACTATCGATATGTAATTTCTTCACTCGATGCCGCCGGTAAACAAATTGAGGTGAGCTAATGAGCATGCAAGGAGTTGCTGGTGAAGACAAGATCCAGCTAAGCAAAGAAGAATCTCAGCAGGTCAAGCTTCGTTCCAGAAAGCTTTTGCTCTCACTGATTTACCCAGTTCGCGGCAGACTTCTTCTAAGTCTTTTGATTGTCATCTTGTCTCAAGCTCTTCGAGTCGCAGGACCTGCTCTAATCGCACTCAGCATTGACTGGGCACTGCCGGCTGCACTAAAGGCAGACACCACACCGCTATTTTTGGTGGTCGGCGGGTACCTTTTTGCAGCAGTTGCTACGGCTGCCCTTATTGGTTGGTTCCTAAGATTTACGGCCAAACTAAGCCAAGATGTGCTTTTGGATCTAAGGAAGCGAATATTTGTTCACACTCAGAAGCTTTCGTTGGAGTTTCATGAGAAGTACACGTCGGGCAGGGTAATCTCCCGTCAAACCAGTGACCTTGATGCGATCAGTGAACTGTTGGATACCGGCGGCAACGAGATGATTGTTGGAATTTTGTACATGCTTTTCACCGCTACTGCGCTGGTCTTTCTTGATCTACCAAGTTTTGCAATTCTGGCAATTAGCTGGGTTCCCTTGTATTTTCTGACCAGATGGTTCCAGGTCAACTCCAAATTGATGTTCCGTGAGTCAAGAGTTTCGTCGGCCAAGTTGATCGTTTACTTCGTGGAAACCATGACCGGCATTCGTGCCGTGAAGGCATTCCGCAAAGAGAAAAGAAACCAGGGTGAGTATGAAACCTTGGTCGAGAAGTACAGGCACATCAACGCCAAGGTAATTCAACTCTTTGGAATCTTTGATCCGGCTCTAATCATGATTGGAAACATCTCTGTTGCAATTATTTTGCTCTGGGGTGGTGTTCGAGTTCTAGAGGGGTCTTTGGGTCTAGGGGTTTTGATTGCAGCAATCTTGTATGCAAGAAGGTTCTACGACCCGATGGAAGATCTTGCGATGTTCTATAACTCCTACCAATCTGCTAACTCCGCGCTGGAGAAAATCTCAGGTGTCCTAGAAGAGCAAGCATCAGTTCCTGAGGCCCAGAAACCAGTAGCACTAACAAACGCCAAAGGTGAGATTGTCTTTGACAAAGTAGGTTTTCACTACTCAAACGGTGTTGAAGTAATACCCGAGTTTTCATTAACTGTTCCAGCCGGTCAAACTATTGCCCTGGTTGGAACTACCGGCGCGGGCAAGTCGACAATCGCCAAGCTGATTTCGAGATTCTATGATCCAACCTCTGGAAAGCTAACCCTAGATGGTATTGACGTCCGCGATTTATCAGCCAAGGACCTAAGAAGATCGGTAGTAATGGTTACCCAGGAGGCCTACCTGTTCTCTGGATCGGTTGCTGACAACATCGCTCTTGGTAAGCCAGATGCTATCCCCGAAGAGATTGAACATGCAGCCAAAGCTGTTGGAGCCCACGAATTCATCCTTGCTTTGCCAGAAGGGTATTCCACCGATGTCAATAAGCGTGGTGGTCGCGTAAGTGCTGGCCAAAGGCAGTTGATTTCCTTTGCAAGAGCATTTATCGCAAACCCCGCTGTGTTGATTCTGGATGAAGCGACGAGCTCCCTAGACATTCCTTCAGAGCGACTAGTTCAGCATGGACTCAAAACCCTGCTGGCCGATCGAACCGCAATCATCATTGCCCACCGCTTATCGACAGTTTCGATTGCGGATCGAGTTCTCGTTATGGAGAAGGGAAGAGTCATTGAAGACGACTCTCCAAAGAATTTGATTTCCGGTTCAGGAAAGTTCTCCAAAATGCACAAGGCATGGCGGGATTCTCTGGTTTAGCAGGGAAAAGACTTTTCAAGATTTCGGTAGTCTAGAAGAGCTTTAGGGCTCACAAAAGGAAAGAGTAATCAATGGAAAAGATCAAGGTTGTTGGCAAGGTAGTCGATCTAGATGGCGACGAGATGACTCGTATCATTTGGCAAAACATCAAAGATTCGCTTATCCTTCCCTTCTTGGATATCGAGCTGGATTACTTCGATCTTTCCATTGAAAATCGTGACGCAACTGATGACCAAGTGACCATCGATGCCGCTCACGCCATTAAGAAGCACGGTGTTGGAGTTAAGTGTGCGACAATCACACCCGATGAAGCCCGAGTAAAAGAGTTTGGCCTCAAAAAGATGTGGAAGTCTCCAAACGGTACTATCCGAAACATTCTTGACGGAGTTGTTTTCAGAGAGCCAATCATTATCTCTAACGTCCCAAGACTGGTTCCTGGTTGGACTAAGCCCATAATTATTGGTCGTCACGCCCACGGAGATCAGTACAAAGCAACCGATGTAAAGATTCCGGGCAAGGGAACTGTCACCATGACTTACACACCTGAATCCGGTGAAGCCCAGACCTGGACTATCGCAGATTACCCAGCTTCCGGTGGTGTCGCGATGGGTATGTATAACTACATGGACTCAATTCGTGACTTCGCGAGAGCCTCGTTCAACTACGGATTGGCTAGGAACTACCCGGTTTACCTATCCACCAAGAACACCATTTTGAAAGCCTACGATGGCGCCTTCAAAGACGCTTTCCAGGAAGTATTTGACGCCGAGTACGCAGACAGGTTCAAGGCAGCAGGCATCACCTACGAGCATCGTCTAATCGATGACATGGTGGCGGCTTCTTTGAAGTGGGAAGGTGGCTACGTCTGGGCCTGCAAGAACTACGACGGCGATGTTCAGTCTGACACCGTGGCCCAGGGTTTTGGTTCTCTTGGTCTTATGACCTCTGTTCTTACTACCCCAGATGCCAAGACAGCTCTTGCTGAAGCGGCTCATGGAACTGTAACTCGTCACTACCGCCAGCACCAGGCTGGTCAGAAGACATCAACTAACCCGATTGCTTCTATCTACGCTTGGACCAGGGGTCTGATGCACCGTGCAACTTTGGATGGAACTCCGGAGGTTAAGAAATTTGCCGAGACCCTAGAAGATGTTGTTATCAAGTCTGTTGAGTCTGGAAAAATGACGAAGGATCTTGCAGCACTGGTTGGTCCGAACCAGAGCTACCAAACCACAGAAGAGTTCATGCAGTCGCTAGCAGAAAACTTGCAACAGCGTCTGAAGTAATCCACATTGTGTAAAACCCCTGACCAATTTCGGTCAGGGGTTTTACATTTGCGGGATGATAAAATTCAAACACTCTTCGATAACTGCAAGCATCTTGGCAATTGGAATGGCCACAGCAACACTTGGTGCGATACCAGCGAGTGCAAGCTATGTAGAAAGTTGCTACGAGCAAAACTGCACAATTTGGTTTTCTCACACCGGTGGTCTTCAGCAATGGACCCCTCCGATAAACGCGCGCAACATGACGTTTCAGGTTTCTGGTGGTCAGGGTGGAAAAAGTGGTGGCCAGGGTGGTCGGGTAACCGGAACTTTGACCCAGATCCCTTCCACTTTGTATATCGCGGTAGCGGGAGCTGGAATCACTGGGCAATCGGCGGCCGGTGGTTTCAATGGTGGTGGCCAAGCTGGATCGGGTTCCAACAATGAAGGATCCGGCGGTGGCTCAAGTGATATCCGCTTAGGCACCGACGTCGAATCGAGAATCGTGGTAGCTGGTGGTGGAGGTGGCCGCGGCGCTGGAATCACCCTCACACCTAGTCCAGGCGGCGGTCTAATCGCAGCGGCTGGAAAAGATGGCCAGGCAAAAGGTGGCGGTGGAGGTTCACAAACTTCCGGTGGAAGCGGCGGGCTTGCAAACGGAACAGGAACTTCGGGTTCAGCTGGTTCGCTATTGACTGGTGGAACCGGTGGTTCTAGCAATCTTTATGGAGGTGGAGGCGGTGGCGGTGGCTACTACGGTGGAGGCGGTGGTGGTTCTGACACCGACAGTTCCGGCAACGACGCTGGAGCCGGAGGCGGTGGATCTTCTTTCGCTGATCCGCTCTACACATCAAACATCACGCACTTCACCGGGGTGAAAAGTGGCCATGGAATGGTGATGATTGATTACCAACTGGTTCCGCTATTTCAATCGATTGGTGCGCAAAGTGGGCTAACTAACTCTCCCTCGATTGATTTTCAAATTCAGCTAAGTGATCCATTCCCAAGTTTTTCGGCAAGCATCATTGAGCTCATTGGCGATCCTGGTACCTGTCAACCTGGGACCCTAAGTGGTAGCGGAACCTCTCTCGTTTACACAGTTACAGATTGCCTGGATGGCGAGGTAGGTATCTCCATTCCTGCTAACTCAATAGCCGAACAAAGTTACTCAGGGCCTGAGATAACTCAGAGTTCATATATGGTTACTGTAGATCGAACAGCGCCAGCGGTATCGGACATCACACAAGAGAATTCAGAATTGATAATTCCAATTTCTGAGCCGGTGCTGCCACCCCAAGCCGATAACTATAGCTTCACAAGCTCTAACAGTGCTTGTCAGGTTGACTCTGTTACTGCTAGCAGTGATCAACTTTGGCTCGCAACACTAGGTGGCTGTGAGGGTTCAAGTTTCTCCTTCACGATCGTTGCCAACTCGGTTGTGGATATAGCGGGGAACACCGGTCCCAACGCGGATACCTCTTTTGCAGTTACGGTCCCAGAGCCAGCTGGTTCAGCTGTGGCACCAGTTATGTCCAGCGTGGCAAAACCGCCAAGTGTCTTGGAGGTACCAGCGCGAGAAAGAGTACCCGAAGTGACCCGGGAAGCTCTGCCCACTCAGGATTCAGAGGTTACACAAGCCCCGACTCAAAGACGGCAAGCCGCTCAATCTGTTATTGCCGCCTCGACAACAGCAGACCCAGTGAACTCGAGTCTGGGCTGGAGCGTTGGTCTGGCAATTGCAGGGGTCTTACTTCTGGCAGCCGGATTGTCCTTGAGGCGCAGAGGAATTTCTGATCTGTTAGTTGGCTAGGTGTTCGACCACCCTCTAACGGCCTCAAACATTGGCTCTGGTAAGCTACTAAAAACGAGGAGCCCCGATTGACTACAAGTAGCCAGCCATCGAATTTTTCCAAGCCACTTTCCGAGACCGATCCAGAAATTGCTGCCGTATTGCAGCAGGAGCTTGATCGCCAAAGACACACGCTGGAAATGATTGCCAGTGAGAACTTTGTCTCCAGGGGGATCCTAGAAGCCCAAGGGTCGGTACTTACCAATAAGTACGCCGAAGGATATCCAGGCAAGCGTTACTACGGTGGTTGCGAAGTTGTTGACGTGGCAGAGGAACTAGCTCGCACACGAGCAAAAGAGCTTTTTGGAGCAGAGCACGCAAACGTTCAACCACATTCCGGAGCTACCGCTAACGCAGCACTGATGATGGCTCTTGCAAAGCCAGGCGATCGTATTTTGGGTCTTGAGCTTGCTCACGGCGGACACCTAACTCATGGAATGAAGTTGAACTTTTCTGGTCAGACCTATGAGCCACACGCCTACGGACTAAACCCCGACACAAATTTGATTGATATGGAAATAGTCCGAGCCCGTGCGCTCGAGACCAAACCAAAGGTTCTAATCGCTGGTTGGTCTGCTTACTCAAGGCATCTGGACTTCGCAGCGTTCCGCTCGATTGCCGATGAAGTTGGAGCAAAGCTGTGGGTTGATATGGCTCACTTTGCTGGTTTGGTTGCAGCAGGGCTGCACCCATCACCTGTTCCATACGCCGACGTTGTCTCTACAACTGTTCACAAAACCCTCGGTGGACCCAGATCCGGTCTAATTCTTTGCAAGGAAGAGTATGCCAAGAAGATTGACATGGGAGTATTCCCAGGTCAGCAGGGCGGACCTCTAATGCACGTAATTGCTGCCAAAGCGGTTGCCTTCAAGGCGGCCATGAGCCCTGAATTCAAGGAGCGCCAGCAGCGAACCATCGAGGGAGCAAGAATCATCGCAGAGCGTCTGGTCCAGCCAGATGTGAAGGCAAATGGAGTTTCCATCTTGACTGGTGGAACCGATGTTCACTTGGTTTTGGTTGATCTTCGAAATGCCCCTATCGATGGAAAAGAAACTGAAAACTTGCTCCACGATGCGGGTATCACCGTGAACCGAAACTCTGTTCCGAATGACCCAAGGCCTCCAATGGTGACTTCAGGTGTTCGAATCGGAACTCCAGCTCTTGCCACACGTGGATTCGGGGCAGCCGAGTTTACCGAGGTTGCGGAGATCATCGCTCAGGTATTGCTTCCAAACCCAGACACTCAGGCGCTAAAGGCTCGGGTTCGAGTTTTGACCGAGAAGTTCCCACTTTATTCCGGCCTAGAGAACTGGTAGCACTTGAGTGCCATAATTCTTGATGGTCTAGCTACGGCTAAAGCCATAAAGAAGGAACTTACAATCCAAGTTGCTGAACTAAAAAAGCGCGGCATAACTCCAGGACTTGGAACCTTGCTGGTTGGGGATGACCCAGGTTCACACACCTACGTTTCCGGAAAGCACCGTGACTGCGCTGAGGTAGGAATGAAGTCCATTCGGATTGACTTACCGGCAAGTGCTTCTAAATCAGATATCTTGAATGCAATCAATGAGTTGAACTCATCCAAGGATGTCACTGGCTATATCATTCAACTACCGCTTCCAGTTGGTATTGATTCGCTAGAACTTCTTGAGCTTATTGATCCTGCAAAAGATGCCGATGGATTGCATCCAGTTAATCTTGGCCGATTAGTTCTGAACGTTTCGGGTGAAATAAGATCCCCGGTTCCTTGCACACCAGCTGGAATAGTTGAACTGCTTCGGAGATACGATGTGTCACTAAGTGGGAAAAAAGTAGCGGTTCTAGGCAGGGGAGTAACGGTTGGAAGACCACTGGGTCTACTACTTACTCGAAAAGGAATTGACGCAACCGTAACCCTGTTGCATTCGGCCAGTAAGAATATCCCTGAGGCCTTACAAAACGCGGATGTGATTGTTGCCGCTATTGGTGTTCCTCATTTTGTTAAGCCAGAGTGGGTCAAAGCTGGCGCAGTGGTATTGGATGTGGGCATTAGCAGAATCGCATCGGGAGCTCTCGTTGGGGATGTTGACCCAAAGGTGTCAGAAGTCGCTGGCTACCTATCGCCAAACCCAGGCGGAGTGGGTCCAATGACCCGCGCGATGCTGCTGCAAAACGTGGTTCAAATAGCTTCTAGAACTTAGATCTAATCGCCCAAAGGTCAGCAAATACGGGCCTAAATAGGGTGCTTGCCAGATAGCCAACCCCTGCGGAACCTCCGGTTCCCATCTTTGCTCCAATGGTGCGCTCGACCATTTTCACGTGGCGATAACGCCACTCCTGGAAGCCTTCATCTAGATCCATCAGGGCTTCGCCCACCATGTTTGCTTCCGGATCATTTCGGTGAGCTGCTAACAATGCTTCCTGAACTTGCTCGTTTGCTTCGTAAGGAAGTGACACATCTCGCTGAAGAACGTCTTTTGGCATTTTGTGACCGCGAGAGTCAAAAAACTTAAGCGCGCTGTCGTAGAGGCTCGCTCTACCCATTGCGGCCTCGACTCTTTTCCTGGCGGCAGATCCAGGAACAAGGTGTGAGGCCATTGACATTCCAGTTCCCGCCTTGGCGTCTGATCCTGCCTGATCGCGTCTACCAAGAACTGCTTCTAGTTCACGAAACTGAGCGGATTGAAAACCAGAAGCTGAACTGAGTCGACCACGGAAAGAGTTGAACTGAAGCGGGGTCATTGTTTCCAAAATGTCTAGCTGCGCTACACAAGTTTTCATAATGGTTCTCATCCGCCCAAGTATGGAAAGAGATCTGTGGGTTTGAGATTCTTCCAGTGCAACTTGTAATGCCGCACTTTCATGCAGCAGCTGTTTGAACCAAAGCTCATAGACCTGATGAATAGTTATGAATAGAAGCTCATCATGTTCAGGCCCATCAGATAGCGGCTGCTGCAAATCAAGTAACTCATCCACTTTTAGATAGCTTGTGTAAGTAACTGCCTTGTCGTGCTGTTCGCTCATTTAGGTAACTCTATTTCCACTGTCTTGAATTTTCTCATAATCCTTACGTGCAACAGAATCTCTGATTCTTTCAAAACCATCGAAGACTTCAACGAAGCTTGTTGGTAGTGGGGAAATTGCGAGCCTGATGGAATTTGGCATCCGGTAGTCAGGAACTACTTGAGCAAATTGCCTAAGGGCTGCCGCAATTCTTTTGGCTTCTGGGTGACCGATCGTGATGTGACCGCCGCGAAGCCTGTGATCTCTTGAGGTCAAAAGCGTAAAGCCCAGTGGAACTAGCCAGGCATCAAACAGAGCGATCATTAGCTCGGTGCCAATGGCTGCCTTTTTGGCAATGCGAGAAATACCGGCCCGCTCAATCATTTCGTAGCTAGCTTGTACCGCCCTGATGCCAACAATTGATGGGCTAGCAATCTGGAAGCCGCGAATGCCTAGGTTCTTGTCGAAAACGGGTCCCATTGCAAACTGATCCTCCTGAGCGAACCAGCCTTGGATTGGCACTTTCAAGCTGGATTGCAGTTCCTTGCGAACGTACAACCAAGCCGGAGACCCTGGGCCACTGTTGCCATATTTATACGTGCAACCAACCGCTAAGTCGACTCCATTGGCATCAAAGTTCAGTTCAACCGATCCTCCAGCGTGAGATGCGTCCCACACCACAAGCCCACCGTATGAGCGCACCAAATCCGTAATTGCCTTTAGGTTTGCTCTGGCTCCAGAGCGATAGTTGACTGCCTGCAGTGTTACTAATGCAACGTCGGTGCTCAAATATGGCGCTAGCAATTCAGCTGTCACTAGCTCGTTCTCGGATGCGATTGGGACAGAACCTGGACCACCGGTGCCGTCGGTATCAAGTGTGATCAGTTTCAAATTGAGCTGCTCTGCAATTCCCTGAAGTACGAATCGGTCGGTAGGAAAGTTAGCAGAGTCGATAATTACTGTTTTTCGTCCTAGACGAGAGTTGATTGCAGCAACACAAAGTTGATAGAAATTAACACTGGTAGTGTCACAAACTAGCACCTGACCGCTAGCTGCCCCCAAGGTTGCTCTTCCTAGAAGATCTCCGGCTGGTTGAGCTTCATCAATCCAATGACTCCAACCATCGACAAGTTCTGCTCCCCACTCGTTTTCTAGGAAGTCTGAAACTCGATCAATAGTTGCAAGTGGTAAGCGGCCAAGTGAGTTTCCATCTAGGTAGCAAAGGGATTCATCTTTGATGAAGAACTCTTTACGGAACTCTTTAAGTTCGTCGGCCTGGTCCAGAAGTTCTGCAGTTTTCCTGGAGAGCAGATCACCAATTCCTGCAAGCAGTGGGTAGTTCATGAGTTTTAGCCTAGCCCGAACAAAGAGCTTGAGTTACACCAACAGTTGATGCTTGGCCAGCTGCTTGTAAAGTGGCGTGGACTTTACAAGCTCAGAGTGAGTCCCTGATCCGACTACCTTGCCCTGGTCTAAAACGATGATCAGGTCACTGTCAACAACAGTCGATAGCCGGTGAGCAATAACAATCATGGTCCTACCTTGGGCAACAGCGTCAATGGCCTCTCTCATGTGCTGCTCGTTTAGTCCATCCAGAGCAGATGTGGCTTCATCAAGAATAAGAATCGGTGGAGCTGCTAGCAGTGTCCTGGCTATCGCGAGGCGCTGCCGCTCTCCTCCAGAAAGCATGATTCCAGCCTCTCCAACTTCGGCGTCTAAGCCTCTCTTATCCCTCTTCAGTACTGCTGTTAGATTCACTTCGCCCAACACAAATTTCAGCTCTTTATCCTTGGCATTCGGCGAACCAATCAATAAGTTATCTCTTAGAGACCCGGCTAGCACAGGAGCATCTTGCTCTACATAGCCAATCTGAGAACGCAGGGCGTCACGCGAAAGCTCAGTAACAGGTGTACCCTCAAGCAAAATCTCACCTGAGGTTGGTTCGTAGAAGCGTTCAATAAGGGAAAAGACAGTTGATTTTCCGGCACCAGATGGTCCAACCAGCGCAACCCGGTCCCCAGTCTTGATCTTGAAACTCACGGAGTCTAAAACAAGTTTTCCGTCGCGGTGCTCTTCCGCAGAAGCGTAGGCGAAGCTAACCTTCTTGAACTCGATAGCGTTCTGGGTTTTCTTGGGCTTAGATGTCTGCGCAGACTCCGAAGCGCTTTCTTCGAGAGGCAATTGCAAGATTTCTTCAATCCGAGCAAGAGCACCTAACGCGCTCATCACCGAGCTGTATGCGCCAAACGCTTGACCAAGTGGCCTGATCATCAAGAACATCAAAAGAATAAAAGTAACTAGATTTGCAACCGAAGTTTCTCCAGCTGCAACGCGGTAGCCACCGACACCAAGTACGACGATGAAAGCAGCGTTTGAGGCCACACCCGCAATCGGGGATATCAACGCGTTGATTTTTGCAATCTTGACACCTTGAACGTATGCCTCATTAGCGTCGTTACTAATGCCTGCGGTTTCTCTCGACTCGGCTCTAGCGGCACGAATTGTTCTAACTGCAGAAAGTGCCCGCTCCACGGAAGCGGCCATGTCACCAACTCGTTGCTGTGCTTTGGTGGTGGCAGATCTAATCTGCCTGGCAGAAACCACAATGGAAGCAACAGCAACTGAGATCATTCCAAGGGTCAGTAGAAGCAAGAATGGGTCAATAAAGGCCATGGCAATGATTGCCCCAACAAAAATGAGCACACCACCAGCTGCATCAATAAGTCCTTGAGTTAGAACCGCTCGCAATAAAGTGGTGTCGGAACCGACCCGAGAAACCAAGTCTCCAGTTCTTCTAAGGTCATACTCCAAGATAGGTAGCTTCAATAGCCTGACAGCAAGTTTGTTCCGAGCTGATAGGACTACACCCTCGCCAGCTTTTGCCAACACGTAATACATAAACCCGCTGGCAATACCGGCCCCAACAATTACAAGAACCAAGATCAGAGCTAGCTGGCCAACATCTTCGCCGTTTTGCACAGCGGTAATTACCTGACCGACGACCAGTGGCTGAGCCAAGCTCACCACTGCTCCAATTAGAGAAAGCACTACCGCCACACCCAAAGCGGCCTTGTGTTCAAAAAGATAGGGGGTTAGTTGACTGAATTTAGCTTTCGGTCCAGTGTCTTTTGGGGCTAGATTTCTTCCTCTGCCTGCCATGCTCATGCGTTAGATACCCTCAATCATTGGATCGCCATAGATTTCTTCGTTCAAAAGGTAGTTGATTTCCTGCAGTGAAAGCGCCTCTGTGTATGCGGTGTTCTTGAAAAACTTAGAGTAATCAACGCTCTCAAGTGCATCTAGGGCCTGCGGGTGCTTTAGTTTCAAAAACATCTGCGTGGTGTTGTTAACTGGTTCAAACTGAGTTTTTACCTTCCCACACCCATAACCAAAGATGGTCAGTGAAACATCAGCCAGTTCAGGAGAGACTTTTTCGATGATTCCCTTATCGGTAACTCGAACCAAACTTCTCGGTGCATCTGCTTTCTTCCAAATCTGAAAACAGGTGGCTAGGTGATTTTTGTTGGATAGCGGCGTGCCGTCTGCGTCGACATAGTCAATTTCTATATCTAGATCGAGAGCTAACTCAAATCCCAAGTCGAGCCGATTTGTTACTGACCATTTGCGCCAAGATCTTGGAACAATAAAACAAATGGCATCGCTAACGTTGGCTGCATGATTGAAAAATGGAATGCTCAAAGAGTTATTTCTGCCAAATGGGGGATTGGAAATAGTGATCAAATTGCTTTTTTTGATTTCCTGCCCCAGGAAGTCGCCTACCGAGACAAGTTCATGAAGCGGCTCAATGTCGAAGCTGATGAAGCTAGTTACGCCTTTTGATTGGACGGCCTCGATAAAAGCTCCAGTACCACCGGCTGGTTCCAGAATGGTTTTTCCTTCAAGTGGACCAAGGACTTTTTCAATTTGCGCGACTAGTTCAAGAGCGAGAAGTTTTGGCGTGTAGTACTGCTCTTTGCCAGTAACCCGCGTGTTTCCTAGCTTGGTTGCAGGGAGGGTTTCGGTAGGCATTACTCAAGGCTAACAAGCATTTGAGGACTTACCAGCTGGGTCTAGTTACCAGAAGACAGCTAGGACTACGTTCAAGAAGGTTAGTCCGCCAATGGTTCCAAGGACGTTTCCAGACACCGGCTTCTTCTTGCGATTTAGCATCACAAGAACTAACACGGTAAGGGCTACAACAGATTTGATTGCAATCTTGCTGTTATCAAGATCGTGGCCGCCACCTAGTGATATCTCCCATTCGCGAACTCCGACTAGCAACAGACCGGTAACAAATGCGGTCCAGGCACCGTGCACGATAGCTGGCAAAATCTCGGCGGTCTTTGCCCGAAGAGCCTTTATCTGCACTAGAAAACCACCCAAGAGGGCCGAAAGACCCACTAGGTGTAGCACAACAAGAAAACTCTTTATGATTCCAGCAAGTTCAAGCATGATTTCCCCTTCGTTACTTAAAGGATAACCGCTTCATCGTGATCGCGGCCTCAACTGCTTCAGCGCCCTTGTCTTCTTTTGACCCTGGAAGACCGGCTCTATCAAGAGCCTGTTGCTCATTAGCGACAGTCAACAGCCCAAAACCAATCGGAACAGAGCTATCTAACTGAACCCGGGTAAGACCACTAGTTGCCGCATCGCACACGTAATCAAAGTGTGGTGTGTCACCCTGAATTACAACACCTAGCGCAATTACAACTTCCGCACCGTTTTTGATTGCCATCTGGGCTCCAAGCGGAAGTTCAAATGCACCCGGCACTCGAATCACTTTGTAATCTGAGTTTCCTGCAGCGTGGAGCGCACGCCGGGCTCCAGAAAGTAATCCGTAGGTAACTTCTTTGTGCCAGCTCGTGACTACAATTGCAACCTTTATTCCAGTTGCGTCAATTGCCATTTTTGGTGCGCCGTTACTGCTCATTGCGATCCAATTCCGGAATCATGTGACCCATTTTTTCGCGTTTGGTTTCCATGTATTCAACGTTTTCGTCTTGCTGACCCACAACAATTGGGACAAACTCGTTGACGACAATTCCAGCAGCCTCGAGTGCTTCAATCTTGGCCGGGTTATTACTCATAAGTCGCACACTCTTGATTCCCAAGTCACGAAGGATAGAAACGGCAGCGCCATACTCTCTTGCTTCACTTGGAAGACCCAAAGCAAGGTTTGCTTCCACGGTGTCCATCCCCTCATCTTGCAAGGCGTAGGCCTTTAGCTTATTCAATAGCCCAATTCCACGACCTTCTTGACCACGAAGGTAGATAACTACGCCTCCCTTTGGATCGGTTGCAATCTTGTCGAGGGCGAAATCTAGCTGAGGGCCACATTCACATTTTTTAGAACCGAAGGCTTCACCCGTGATGCACTCGCTATGCATTCTCACCAGTACGTCTTCGTGCATGGGTTCACCCGAAATTATCGCTACGTGCTCAGCGGTTGTTTTGGTGTCGTAGTAGCCACGGACCTTGAAGGCTCCGTGAGTGCTTGGCATCTTGGCCTCAGCCTCGAACCTGATTCGACTGACAGAATCATCACTTGGGATTGGCTCTGCCACTTCGCGATAGTTGAATATCTGCTCAATGCTGATAACGGGCAAGCCTTCTTTTGCGCCAACTTCTTGAAGCTCTGGAAGGCGCATCATGGTGCCATCTGCGGAAACCATCTCGGCAATAACCCCAACTGGGGTAAGGCCAGCAAGCTTCAGAAGATCAACTGTTGCTTCAGTGTGCCCTGGTCTTCCAAACACACCATCTGGGTGAGCACGTAGCGGGATAACGTGACCTGGACGAATCAGGTGCGCTGGCTGAGAGTTCACATCAGCAAGAACTCTTAGGGTGTGCGCTCTATCAGCAGCGCTGATTCCGGTTGTTACACCAGAGGCCGCATCAACCGAGACCGTGTACTGAGTGCGATAGCGATCTTGATTGTTGTTAGTCATCAGTGGAAGTTCCAAGCGGTTAGCAAGGGACTCTGACATCGGTGCACACAGGAACCCGGAAGTGTGATTCACCATCCAGGAGATCCATTCGGGCGAGGCAAACTGGGCGGCCATGATCGCGTCACCTTCGTTCTCACGATTGCGGTGATCTACTACCAGCACCGGCTTTCCAGCCTTGAGCGTTTCTAGTGCTTGTTCTATGGTTGCCAGATTCATTTCTGACTCCTTGCCTCTATTAGTTTCTCAATGTGCTTTGCCAAGATATCTGCCTCGACGTTCAACTTTGCCCCAACACCTTTTTGACCAAGGGTTGTTAGGCGCAAAGTTTCGGGTATCAGGCTTAGTGAAACCACGTCGTCAGAGATGTCATTCACGGTTAGCGATACTCCATCAAAAGTGATTGAACCCTTGTGAACCACATACTTAGCTAGCTCACTTGGAATTCTTACCTTTACTACCTCCCAGTTATCACTGGGCTGCCTAGAAATAATCTCTCCGACTCCGTCGACGTGGCCTTGCACCACGTGACCTCCAAATCTGCCAGCTCCAGACATGGCCCGCTCGAGATTCACCTTGTCGCCAACGGCGATTCCGCGAAGGCTGGTTCTATTTAATGTCTCGAGCATTACGTCGGCAACAAAACCATCTGCTGTCAATTCGGCTGCGGTTAGGCAGGCGCCATTTACCGAGATTGATTCCCCTTGGGCTAGATCTGATCGCACTAGCTCTCCGCTAACTTGCAATCTAATACTGTCGCCTAGGTCCTTTACCCCTGAGATGGTTCCAAGTTCTTCGACTATGCCAGTAAACATCAGATTCTCCCTACTGGTTTTGCAATGATCTTAAGGTCTGCACCCAGGGTATTTATCTTCAAAAACTCAAGCTCTTTCGCGTCTTGGATGGAAGGAACGTCAATGGAGCTAATAGCAAGCTTGTCGCCACCAAGAAGTTTTGGAGCCAGGTAAATGACAAATTCATCTACCAGATCCATTTGAACAAAGCGGCTGGCAAGAGTTGGCCCACCTTCAACCAAAACGTGCTTGATGCCTTTTTCATAGAGCTCACTTAGGGCACCGTGGATTGATTGAGTTTTCAGAGTAAGCGTTTCTGCGTCGTTGTTAAATACTCGAAGTTCTGCGGGTAAATCACGTTCGCCTAAGACAACTCTTAGTGGTTGCTGATCGTGCAACGAACCATCTGGTTTTCTTGCAGTAAGTTCTGGGTCATCAATTAGTGCGGTGCCGGTTCCAACCAAAATGGCATCAACTTCTGATCGTCTCTGGTGCGCATCGTTTCTAGATTCCTCACCGCTGATCCACTTGCTAGATCCATCTTGGGCGGCCGCGCGACCATCGATACTGCTTGCCCACTTCAAAGTAACAAAAGGTCTTTTGTGTTTTGCGGCCGTTAGCCACACTCTTGCCTGACGGTCTGCTTTACCGGCATGAAAACCCGCTACAACTTCAATGCCTGCGCTGCGCAAAGTTTCTGCACCACCGCTTGACTCATCACCTGGATCTAAAGAAGCAAACACAACTTTGCTTACTCCTGCCTCAATCAAGGCTTTTGCGCACGGACCGGTTTTACCAGTGTGATTGCATGGTTCCAAAGTCACGATTGCAGTTGAACCTTGGGGAAGTTTTGATGCTCCGTTGAGCGCAGCTTTCATGGCAACAACTTCGGCATGGTCAGTCCCAGAACCCTTGTGGTATCCCTCGCCGATTAGCTCGCCCTCGGCGTTTAGAATCACTGCACCAACCTGGGGATTTACTCCGGTTACTGGTCCATTTAGGGCAAGCTCAAGCGCGCGAGTCATCGCGTCATCGAGGCTTAGCTTGGACATATTTCTACCCTTGTTCGTATTTGAACCTCGGGGTAGTGGAATGGGAAAGTAGAGTCAACCGAATTGGCACTTAAAACGCCAACGACTGACCCTAGGTTCTTCTCCCATCCGGACTTTAACCGTCGGCTCTGGAATTTCACCAAATCAACCGAATTAGAGCTTTTTCAAGATCTGATTCGGGTCGCGGGCTATACCGCCGGCTCAGATTTTCACTGACCCCGAAGAACGTTGTTACGTTTCTATCCTTACAGATAACTAGAGATAGTGCCCATAAATGTTTAAGGCTCCCAGCTAACCCCTAGGAATCAAGCCAATTTTGTCGTAGACGCTGGCCAATGTGGCCTCCGCTAGTTCGTTGGCACGAGCTGAACCAGTAGCCAACAGGCTATCTAGCTCATCGGTGTTTTCCAATAACTCGCTCGCTCGTTGCCTAATGGGTTCGATGACAGCGATGACAGCGTCGGCAACTTCGGTCTTCAGGTCTCCGTAACCTTTGCCAGCAAAGGCTGCTTCCAAATCTTTGACTGACTTGCCTGATACGGCTGAATAGATTCCAAGCAGGTTTGAAACTCCAGGCTTGTTTTCCGCGTCAAATCGGATTTCGCTGTCGGTATCAGTTACGGAACCCTTGATTTTTTTCACAGTAACGCTGGAATCATCCATGATGTTGATGGTTCCTTTTGGCTCGTTCGATTTAGACATTTTTGCAGTTGGACTCTGAAGATCATAAATCTTGGCAGTTTCTTTCAAGATGTGAGCTTCGGGAACCGTAAATATCTCGCCGAATCTGGAATTGAATCGCATCGCAAGATCTCTGGTTAGCTCAAGGTGTTGTCTTTGATCTTCGCCAACCGGAACCTTCTTCGGTTGATAAAGAAGTATGTCCGCTGCCTGCAAGACCGGGTAAGTGAACAATCCAACCGAAGCTGAGTCACTATCTGCTTTTTGAGATTTGTCTTTGAACTGAGTCATGCGGCTGGCTTCACCGAATCCAGTGATGCAATTTAGCACCCAAGCAAGTTGCGCGTGTGCTGGGACCTGCGACTGAATAAACAACGTTGACTTACTCGGGTCAATTCCGGCTGCAATGTATTGCGCAGCAGTTCGGCGAGTGTTTGCAAGAAGCTGCTTCGGGTCTTGGGGGACTGTGATGGCGTGGAGATCAGCGATCATGTAATAAGCGTTGAATTCTTCTTGCATCGCTACCCAGTTATTGAGCGCGCCCAGATAGTTTCCAAGGTGCAGAGAATCGGCAGAAGGCTGCATGCCGCTTAGAAGATTAGCTTTGCTCACCTTAGATAGCGTATTCCACAGTTACCGGGGAATGGTCAGTCCAACGCGCGTCATAACTTGGCGCCCTGTGTACTTTGTACTTTCCAGACACCTCTGCAAGAGCTGGAGTTGCTAGGTGGTAGTCAATTCTCCAGCCGGCATCGGTGTCAAACGCCTTACCTCTATAGGACCACCAGGTGTATGGGCCAGGTTTGTTTGGGTGGCTAGCTCGACCGATATCAACCCAACCTTGCTTGCCCATCAACGTGTCGAAGTAGGCACGCTCCTCAGGTAGGAAGCCAGCGCTTTTAATGTTGCCTTTCCAGTTCTTGATATCCAGCTCAGTGTGACCAACGTTTAGATCTCCAACCACCAAAGCCAAAGCTTGCTCTTTGGTGAGCTTTGCCATGCGAGATTGCATTGCTTCTAGAAACTTGTATTTTTCAACCTGCTTGGGTGTATCAACTTCACCGGAGTGAACGTAGCAACTAACAACGGTGACACTCTTGCTGCCAACTTTGAAGACACCTTCTAGCCAACGCCCTGCTGAATCAAAGTCTTTGGCGCCGAGGGCAACTTTAGATGCGACTGCGGGAACTTTGCTTACAAGTGCAACACCGGCTCGTCCTTTGGCGGACGCTTCATCATGCAGGATGTGCCACTTACCGCCATTAACTGCAAGTCCACCGTGTTCTTGGAACAACTCATCCAAGTCAGCTCTGCTTGCCCGAACTTCTTGAAGAGCTATAACATCGGCGGTAGATTTTTTCAGCCAGTCACCCATGCCGTTCCGAAAGGCTGCGCGCACTCCATTGACATTGATTGTTGCAACCTCAAAGGGTTTTTTGGTGGGCACTAAAAGCTCACTAAGACTGCGTCACCTTGAACTTCGACAGTTATCTTGCCTAATGCTCGCTGGGCAGGACCTTTGATTACAGATCCATCATCCGCGTTATAAACAGCGCCGTGGTTATCGCAGACAATCTCCGAATTTGAAACACTACTCATTACAAATCCTGCATGGGTGCAAACCGCGCTAAATGCGCGGAAGACATCCTGCGATGGGTGAGTAATCAAAATAGGAGTTCCGGAAACATCAAACTTCTTTCCAGAACCCACAGGAATGTCTGTTGTCTTGCAGACCTCTACAGCTGCAGATGCATTTTCAGAAGGAGCCTCAGATTCAGTGGCGCCTGGCTGGACTTCGGTCTGCGGGGCACATGCCGCCAAAGCAGTTACCGCAGATACACCAACGGCTGAGGCGATCACTGCGCGACGGGAAACCATTACGGTCTACCCTTCAGAATTGCCTGCTTAACCTCGGCAATAGCTTTTGTCACCTGAATTCCTCTAGGACATGCTTCGGTGCAGTTGAAAGTAGTGCGGCAGCGCCAGACACCTTCTTTATCGTTCAAGATGTCGAGTCTTAGCTCGGCACCTTCATCGCGGGAGTCAAAGATGAAGCGGTGGGCGTTGACGATAGCGGCTGGGCCAAAGTACTGACCGTCGGTCCAGAACACAGGGCAACTGGTTGTGCAAGCTGCACACAAAATGCATTTTGTGGTGTCGTCGTAGCGTGCGCGCTGCTCAGGGGACTGCAGTCTTTCTTTTTCTGGGTTGGCTCCAGCAATCAAGAATGGATTGATGTCACGGTAGGCCTTGTAGAAAGGCTCCATGTTGACAATCAAGTCTTTTTCAACAGGCAAACCCTTGATTGGCTCAATGTAAATCGGCTGAGTGATGTCTAGATCCTTGATTAGCGTCTTGCAAGCCAAACGGTTTCTTCCGTTTATTCTCATGGCATCCGACCCACACACACCGTGTGCGCAAGATCTGCGGAAAGTCAAAGAACCATCGATTTCCCACTTGATCTTGTGCAGGGCATCTAGAACGCGATCCGTTCCATACATAAGTACGTCGTAGTCAACCCACTTAGCTTCTTCGCTGGTCTCCGGGTCAAAGCGGCGGACCATGAGAGTCACCATGAAAGATGGGATCTCGGCTATTTCTTTAACGCTCTCGACCATTAGTACTTACGCTCCATAGCTGGGTAGTTGGTAACAACAACAGGTTTCCAGTCAACCCGGATGTCTTCCCCAGGCTTAGTTGGAACAACCTTGGTTTTGTACGCCATGGAGTGAACCATGAAGTCTTCATCGTTTCTGGTCTCGAAATCTTCACGGAAGTGGCCACCGCGGCTTTCCCTGCGCTCGCGAGCGGTCATAACCAAAACCTCAGCAAGATCGAACAAGAATCCAAGTTCGATAGCTTCCAGTAGGTCAGTGTTGAATCGCTTGCCGCGGTCTTGAACTGCGATGTTTTCGTAACGCTTTCTAAGCTCAGTTATCTTATCCAGTGCCTCATTGAGAGAATCTTCAGTGCGGTAAACCTGTGCGTTTTTGTCCATGGTTTCCTGCAATTCTTTCCTCAGAACCGCAATCTTCTCGGTACCGGTTGAGTTTCTTGTTACTGAAAGCAAGATCTCAACTTGAGCTGTCGCGTTTTCAGGAACTGGAACAAAGTCAGCATCCTTGGCGTATTCAACCGCATAGATTCCTGCGCGCTTACCGAAAACGTTAATGTCTAGTAGCGAGTTGGTACCTAGGCGGTTAGCACCGTGGACCGAAACGCACGCACACTCACCAGCAGCGTAAAGACCTGGCACCACAGTGTCGTTGTCGCGAAGCACTTCGGTTTTGACGTTGGTTGGAATTCCACCCATCGCGTAATGCGCAGTTGGGAAAACGGGAACTGGTTCGGTATAGGGCTCAACGCCGAGATAGGTTCTTGCAAACTCAGTAATGTCTGGAAGCTTGGCGTCGATTACCTCTGGCGGCAAGTGAGTTAGGTCCAAAAGTACGTAATCCTTGTTTGGACCCGCGCCTCTTCCTTCACGAACCTCGTTAGCCATCGCTCGAGCGACCATGTCTCTAGGAGCTAGGTCTTTAATGGTCGGCGCGTAACGCTCCATGAATCTTTCGCCCGATGCATTTCGCAAAATCGCACCCTCACCGCGGGCTGCCTCGGAAAGCAAAATGCCAAGACCTGCCAAACCGGTTGGGTGGAACTGGTAGAACTCCATGTCTTCTAGTGGAAGACCCTTACGCCAGATGATTCCAACACCGTCACCAGTAAGGGTGTGAGCATTAGATGTTGTCTTGAAGATCTTTCCAAAACCACCGGTTGCAAAAACAATCGACTTACCCTGGAACACGTGCAGATCCCCTGTAGCTAGTTCGTAGGCAACAACAGCTGCTGGACGCTCCACGCCATCGACCTCGTTCATCACTAGGTCAAGAACGTAGAACTCGTTGAAAAACTCGATGCCGAGCTTGACGCAGTTTTGGTAGAGGGTCTGCAAAATCATGTGACCGGTTCGGTCAGCTGCGTAGCAGGACCTTCTTACCGGTGCTTTTCCGTGATCTCTGGTGTGACCACCAAAGCGTCGCTGGTCAATCTTGCCATCTGGGGTTCTATTAAATGGCAGTCCCATGTTCTCTAAATCGATAACGGCCTGGACGGATTCTTTTGCAAGAATCTCAGCTGCGTCTTGATCAACTAGGTAGTCGCCACCCTTAACCGTGTCGAAGGTGTGCCACTCCCAACTGTCTTCTTCAACGTTGGCAAGCGCTGCTGCCATTCCACCCTGCGCTGCTCCGGTGTGTGAGCGGGTAGGGAAAAGTTTTGAGATAACTGCGGTGCTAGCGTGCGGCCCTGCTTCAATGGCAGCGCGCATCCCTGCACCACCAGCTCCAACTATTACTACGTCGTGCTTATGAAAGTGAGTCTTTGTTGCGGTTTCGCTAGCGGGCAATTACTAGATCCTTACTGAGCTGGGCAGAACGATGGCAGCGCTTCTAGTGAAGCGCCGATAGGGCATGGATCGAAAGTGAAGATAACTAAAGTGCCCAAGGTAACCAACGCTGCACAAACACCCCAGAGAGTAAACACCAGAGTCTTTCGGACACCTTCTCTTTCGGTGTAATCGTTGACGATTGTTCTCATGCCGTTGGTTCCGTGGATCATGGCAAGCCAGAGCATTGATAAATCCCACCACTGCCAGAACGGGTCGGCCCATTTACCAGCAACGAAAGCAAAGTTGATTGCCTTGATGCCACCTTCTGGAACAACCAGGTTCGAGATCAAGTGAACCAAGATAAGAACAATTAGGGCAACGCCAGAAACACGCATGTAAATCCAGCCATACTTTTCCCAGTTGGCTTGCTTTTTTGACCTAGGAGAGTTTGGGGTCTCGATAATTACTGACATAATCTCCTCCTAACCGAATACGTGCATCAAGTGACGGGGGGCAAAGGCAGCAAACAACACAAATGCGGCTCCAACTACAACCCAGAACATCACGTTCTGGTACTTGGCGCCCTTGCTCCAAAAATCAATTAGAGCAATGCGAATTCCGTTGAAGCCGTGGTACAAAATCGCCGCTACCAAACCAAGCTCAGACACCCCAATAAGAGGTGTCTGATATGTGGCGATTACTACGTTGTAGGCCTCCGGGGCCACTCGGACCAAAGCGGTATCTAGAACATGCACCAAAAGGAAGAAGAAGATGGCAACACCGGTAATTCGGTGCAGCACCCAGGACCACATACCCACTTTTCCGCGGTATAAAGTGCCTGCAGGCATTGTTGGCAAGTATGTCTCCTATGAAACGAGATGGGCTTTGAGTTAAATTCTAACCCCGAAATAATCTTCTCTATGCTCATGCGCCCAAGGTGAGCTAGGGTTTTTCTTGTTATGGCAAATCCAAGAAAGCCTAAAGATCGCTTCCACGCAGTTATTCCTGCCGGGGGAGTTGGATCTAGACTTTGGCCACTTTCCCGAGCTTCCGCTCCTAAATTCCTTCACGACCTAACTGGCTCAGGTCAGACTTTGCTTCAGGACACTTGGGACCGAATTACGCCTCTAGCAACAGCTTCCAGAACCATGATTGTCACAGGCGAGGCTCACGAGCAGGCCGTGATGACTCAGATTCCAGACCTTGACTCCAAGAACCTCGTAATTGAAGCCAACCCCAAAGACTCAACAGTAGCCATCGCGCTCGCGGCAGCTATTTTGGCCAAAAGAGAGCCGGATGTAATCATCGGAGCCTTCGCCGCCGATCACGTGATCACAGACAGCAAGGCATTCCAAGACGCGGTGAACCAGGCCATCGAGCTAGCTGCCCACGATCGAATCGTCGTAATAGGTATGACTCCCACCGAACCATCGGTTGGCTTTGGATACATCAAATCAGGTGACCCAATCAAGATGTCTGGGGCACCTTCGGCACTAGAGGTTGAAAAATTTGTCGAGAAGCCAAAGTTTGAAAGAGCCAAAAAGTACGTCGAGTCAGGCAAGTATCTCTGGAACGCTGGAATGTTCATTGCCCCAGCCGCATTATTGTTGCGTCAGCTTGCCAAGAGCGAACCCGAGCTTCATGCCGCAATTTTGGAACTAGCGGCTGCCTGGGACACCGACAAAAAAGATGCCACTATTGCCAAGCTATGGCCAGGACTAAAAAAGGTCGCAATCGATTACTCGATTGCCGAACCAGCCGCTGAAGCAGGACTCGTTGGTTTGATCCCCGGAAAGTTCAGTTGGCATGACGTTGGGGACTTTGCGGCTATCGCCGAATTGCAATCTCAGGGCAGAAAAAACAATCTTGCCGTATTGGGCGCAGCCAGGGTTTTATCTGATGACTCGAGTGGAATATTGGTTAGCGAGACCAATCGCATGATTGCGGTCATTGGCCTCGAGGACGTAATTATTGTGGACACCCCGGATGCGCTTTTGGTTACCAATAAGGCAAACGCCCAAAAGGTTAAAGCTTTGGTTGACTCTTTGAAGGCAACCGGACATGACGAGATTCTCTAAACCCAGCCCATTTGTATCAATTTCATCTCGAAACGATATAGCCTCGGCGTTGCGTAAATTTACCCCCTGTTTGCCCGTTATTCTTGGTGGAAACCGCGAGTTGTGAACGCCACGGCTCGTACCCAAATAGGAGGAACTAAGTGAAGCTAATTTCACGCTCAAGTGCTGCTAAGGCACTTACGCTAGCTGCTGTTTCAGCACTAGTACTTTCTGGTTGCGCAGCTGCACCAGAAGAAAATACAGATGTAGAAGCAGTTGATTTTCTTGCATGTGCAGTTTCTGACGAAGGAAACTGGAATGACAAGTCCTTCAACGAAGCTGTTTACACAGGTCTACTCCAGGCAGAAGCTGAACTAGGAGTAACAATCAATGCTCTTGAGTCTGCAACACCTGAAGACTTCGAGCCAAACCTACAGGCAAGCGTTGACGCAGGTTGCGACCTAATCATTGGTGTTGGATTTGCTCTAGGAGATGCAATCACCAAGATCTCTGCTGAGAACCCGGACCTAAACTTTGCTTTGGTTGACTCAACTTCTGAGAGCGCCAACGTAAAGCCATTGCTATTCGAAACTGCGGAGGCAGGCTTCCTAGCTGGTTACGCTTCGGCTGACTACTCAACCTCCAAGACAATCGGTACCTACGGAGGGCTTCCTTTCCCTTCAGTTACTGACTTCATGACCGGTTACTACTACGGTGCAATGCAGTGGGGTATCGACAACGACACTGAAGTTACTGTTCTTGGTTGGGATCCAGCTAACCCAGACGGCGGAGACTTCATGGGTGGATTCGCTCCAAACAACCCAGAGGGTCTAGCAATTGCAAAGACTCAGCTACAGGCTGGTGCAGATGTTCTATTGCCAGTTGGTGGAAACCAGTTCACCGCTGCTCAGTCCGCAATTGATGAGTTGAACCCAGATGCAGTTATGTTGGGTGTTGACGTTGACATTGCTGCTGGTAACCCAGATCTAGCGCCATACATCTTCACATCCATTGAGAAGAGAATGACCATCGCTACATTCGATGTAATCAAGGGCCTTGTTGAGGGAGCTGCATTCGATGCAACTCCTTACGTTGGAACTCTTGCTAACAAGGGTGTTGCAATCACTCCATTCTCTGACTTCGCTTCAAAGGTAAGCTCGGGCCTAGCAGACAAGCTAGCCGAACTTGAGGCTGGAATCATTGATGGCACCTACAAGCCAAAGGGCTAGTAGCTAAATCACTATTGAAGACCGGATGCTCCTTTGGGGGCATCCGTTCTTCAATTTTTTATGTGGCACAATAAAGTCTGACCAAAACAATTTGCACATAGGAGTGCTTGATGAGACTAGAGCTAAAGGGAATCACCAAGCGCTTTGGTGCCCTCGTAGCTAATGACTCAATCGACTTGGTAGTTGAGTCTGGAGAAATCCACAGCTTGCTCGGTGAAAACGGAGCTGGCAAGTCAACCCTTATGAATGTGCTCTACGGCCTGTATCAAGCTGATGACGGTCAGATTCTCCTGGATGGCAAGGTCGCAAAATTCTCAGGCCCCGGAGACGCAATGGCGGCGGGCATCGGCATGGTCCACCAACACTTTATGCTCATCCCCGTTTTCACAGTGGCTGAAAATGTTGCGCTAGGGCATGAGCCAACCAACAAGCTTGGAGTTCTAGATCTGGACGCTGCAAGAGCACTCGTAAAAAAGATTTCTGATCGATTTGGATTCGATGTTGATCCCGACGCTTTGGTTGAGGATTTGCCAGTAGGTGTTCAGCAGAGAGTCGAGATCATTAAGTCTCTGGCTCGCGACGCCAAAGTATTAGTGCTAGATGAGCCGACAGCTGTTTTGACTCCCCAAGAAACTGACGAGCTAATGGAAATTATGCGTGGCCTAGCCAAATCGGGAACTTCGATAGTCTTCATCACTCACAAACTGCGAGAAGTAAAAGCGGTGGCCGACAAGATAACCGTTATTCGACAGGGTCGAGTTGTTGGAGAAGCCAAACCTAGCGCTGAGACAAAAGAGCTTGCCAGCATGATGGTTGGGCGCGATGTTGGACTTACTGTCGAAAAGAAGTCTGCCGCGCCTGGCAAAGTGGTGCTGAATGTTCAAGACCTGTCCGTTCTGGATGACAGGGAACAGCGAGCGGTTGATCACGTAAGTTTTGAAGTCAGGGCTGGCGAGATTCTAGCTATCGCTGGCGTCCAGGGAAACGGCCAAACAGAACTGGCGGAGGCAATTCTGGGCCTTCGAGGTCTCCACTCTTCCGCCGGAGATATCTCAATTTCGGGATCAAGCGTTCGAGGAAAGTCTGTTAGAACAATTCTTGAAAAGGGTGTCGGCTACGTTCCAGAAGATCGGCAAAAAAACGGACTCATTTCAGAGTTTTCAATAGCTGAAAACCTTATGCTCAACGGCTCTTTCACAAAGCCATTTGCCAAGGGGTTGGGAATTGCGTTTGCCACCAGAAACAAAATAGCCGATGAACTAGTCAAAGAATTTGATGTTAGGACAACTTCCGCACAGAGCGCTGCCGGAAAACTTTCCGGAGGTAACCAGCAAAAGGTTGTTCTGGCCAGGGAGCTTTCTCGGGAAGTGGAGTTGTTAGTTGTTTCTCAGCCAACTCGTGGAGTGGATGTTGGCTCTGTCGAATTCATTCACGAACGCCTGGTTGAAGAAAGAAACAGTGGTAAAGCAGTACTTCTTATCTCTACGGAACTGGATGAAGTTATGGCACTTGCCGATCGAATTGCCGTTATGTATCGAGGCAAAATTGTTGGAATTGTCAATGCCAATACCGATAGAGCAAAGCTTGGCCAGATGATGGCGGGTGTAGCGGCATGAGTGAGACTACAAGAAAAGAACCAATCAACTGGAACGCAGCACTGAAGGAAATCCTCTCAGGTGGAGTAACCCGAACAGTAATGTCTGTAATTCTGGGATTCGCAGTTGGTGCGTTTTTCATGATCATTTCAAATAAAGAATTTCTCCAGAGCATGGGCTATTTTTTCGCAGACCCATTAGCTAGCTTGCGTGCAGCAGGAGATGTTGTTGGCGCAGGCTACGGTGCGTTGTTTAAGGGTTCAATTTACAACGCTAGCGCTGCAACTTTTGACGGCGCAATTAGACCCCTAACTGAAACGTTAAGGCTTGCGAGTCCACTTATTGCGGCAGGACTTGGTATCGGACTTGGTTTCCGAGTTGGTCTATTCAACATTGGTGGAACCGGCCAACTAGTTTCTGGTCTAATCTGGGCCACCTTTGTCGCAACTCGAATAGAGCTTCCTCCAGTCATTCACTTCGTAGTTGCTATAGCCGCTGCAATAGTTGGCTCAGCGATTGTAGGTGCGTTCGTAGGTTTTCTTAGAGCGCGCACAGGGGCTAATGAAGTAATCACCACGATTATGTTGAATTACATAATCATTAGCTTCTTCAACTTTTTGCTTTTGGATAACAACTTGCTGCAAGGCGCCACGGCTGGTGGGCACACCAAGTCAGATCCTGCTTTCGAAACGGCAAAACTTCCGGGATTACTGGGTGAGAATTTTGCGCTCAACCTAGGATTTGTCTTGTCCATTTTGGCGGTAGTTGTTTACTGGTGGCTCATGGAGAGATCAACAATTGGATTTAGGCTCCGAGCTGTTGGATTCAATGCATCGGCTGCAAAAACCTCAGGCATCAACGTCGAGGGAACCTATATTCTTGCCCTGGGCCTATCGGCTGCATTTGTTGGAATAGCCGCAGCCAATCAAGCTCTATCTTCAACCGGTGGTGTCACACCAACAACCCACGCCGGTATTGGTTTTGACGCCATAACTGTTGCGCTTCTTGGCGGATCAACAGCTTCGGGTGTGTTACTGGCCGGGCTATTGTTCGGTGCCTTCAAAGCCGGATCATCGGCTATTCAGATCGAAGGAATTTCTCCGGACGTGCTCGGCATTGTGCAAGGCGCAATTGTTTTGTTCATTGCTGCCCCGCCTTTGATTAGGGCAATCTTCCGTCTTCCGCCACCGCAGACTACAACGATGCTGAGTGCCTTAAAGTCGAAGTTTTTTAGTCGAGGAGGAAAATAATGGCCACTGAGACTAAAAAGGAAGTTCGCGAGTCCTGGAAGACACCAAGTGTCATGGGCTCCATAGCCGCAGTGATTTTGATTTTCTTTGGAATCCTCGGTAAATCTGAAATTGTTTCGTTTGAACTAACTGGAGTAAGAGAAGCAGTTCAGCTGCCTTATCTGGACATCCCCTCCAGTCTCTTGGGAACCGTGGCGGGAATTATCCTGCTTGCCATTACTGGATTTGTGGCATGGCAGGTTAGTAGAAACATTCGAGCATCCATCTGGTTCTCACTTCTCTATGGCGCTATTGCCCTGGTGGCACTTCTAGGCTGGCTTGCCGCAGGCTCTGTGGTTCCAGTGGCTTTCATATTGGGCTCAGCCTTGGTCTTGGCAGTCCCAATCATTCTTGGCGCAATGGCCGGAGTGATGAGCGAGCGCGTCGGAGTTGTAAACATCGCAATTGAGGGTCAGCTGCTAACTGGGGCTTTTGTTGCATCCGTGGTCGGCACCCTTACTGAAAATCAAATTGTCGGCATTATCGCCGCTATGGTTACCGCAGCTCTGTTTTCAGCTGTGTTGGCAGTATTTGCAGTGCGCTTTTTAGCTCAGCAAATCATTGTCGGTGTAGTTCTAAACGTGCTAGCGATTGGAATAACAAACTTCCTTTACCAGCAGTGGGTAACTGAGGATGAGTCCGCGACCAATAGCCCAGGCACTCTTCCAATCATTCACATCCCGTTCCTTGGAGATATTCCAATCATCGGACCAGTTCTGTTTCAGAACCGAATCACAGTGTTTCTTGCTATTGGAATCGTTATCGTTTTGTGGTTTGTGCTTTTCAAGACCAAATTAGGTCTGCGCGCCAGAGCCGTTGGAGAGAACCCTTTAGCTGCAGACACAGTTGGCATCAACGTCTCTCGTACTAGATTCTGGTGGGTAACACTTGGCGGGCTTTTGGCTGGTCTTGGAGGAGCAGCGCTAACCGTTGGTAGCTCAGGATCCTTCGGGCGTGAAATGTCCGGCGGATTAGGATTTATCGCTTTGGCCGTTGTTATCTTGGGACGCTGGCACCCAGGCTATGCCACGGCAGCAGCGCTCCTGTTTGGCTTCTCTATTATTTTGAGAATCTGGGCTAACCAAGTTAGCCCAGGAATTCCGACTAACTTCATCACCATGGTCCCTTATCTTGTAACACTCATTGCCGTAGTTGGATTCGTTGGTCGATCTAGACCACCGGCCGCTGACGGTATTCCGTATGTGAAGGGTTAGAAGATGCAAATCGACTGGGAGCTACTTCGCACCGAGGCCATTGCAGCAATGCAGAATGCCTACGTTCCTTATTCCAAGTTTCCAGTTGGCGTTGCAGCGCTAACAGAAGACGGTAGAATCGTTTCTGGCTGCAACATCGAGAATGCTTCATATGGTGTGACCTTATGTGCCGAGTGCTCCATGGTCAGCGACCTTTTTAGAACTGGCGGAGGCCGGCTTGTTGCCTTTTACTGCGTCGATAAGCACAACAACATCTTGATGCCGTGTGGCAGATGCCGTCAGCTACTCTACGAACACTCGGCACCTGGAATGTTGCTAGAAACTGTTTCCGGTATCAAGACAATTGATGAAGTTATTCCAGACGCTTTTGGTCCTAGAGATCTGGATGCTAGAGCTTGAGCACTTTTGATGCCGTTGACCTGATTATTGCTAAACGCGAGAAGCAGGAACTCTCAACAGAAGCTATTGATTGGCTTATCGAGAACTACACCGCAGGCGTCGTCGCCGACGAACAAATGTCAGCTATGGCTATGGCCATCTTGCTAAATGGCATGAATGGCCGCGAGATCAAAGATCTCACGATGGCCATGATTGCATCCGGTGAAGGACTCAACTTTGAATCCCTTGGTGTTCCAACAACCGATAAGCACTCAACCGGCGGAGTTGGTGACAAGATCACATTGCCACTGGCACCACTAGTTGCAGTATTCGGTGTTGCTGTTCCGCAACTATCTGGTCGAGGCTTAGGTCACACCGGTGGAACTCTAGACAAACTCGAATCAATTCCTGGTTGGAGAGCAAACCTATCCAATCAGGAAATGACCAAGCAGCTAGCTGAGGTGGGCGCCGTTATCTGCGCCGCTGGATCAGGCTTAGCTCCTGCGGACAAGAAGCTTTACGCGCTGCGTGATGTGACCGGAACAGTGGAGGCAATTCCGCTTATCGCTTCTTCAATCATGAGCAAGAAAATTGCTGAAGGAACTGGATCACTTGTCTTGGATGTGAAGGTTGGCTCTGGAGCATTTATGAAGGATTTTGCTAGAGCCAGGCAGCTCGCGGAGGTTCTAGTTCAGCTCGGTAAGGATGCTGGCGTAAACACCTCAGCACTACTTACTGACATGTCGACACCTCTTGGATTAAAAGTTGGCAACGCGCTTGAGGTTGAAGAATCAGTTGACGTGCTGGCTGGTGGGGGACCGTCGGATGTAATTGAGATAACAGTTGCTCTGGCTACGGAGATGCTCAATCTTGCGGGAGTCAAAGACGTTGATGTTGCGGCTGCTTTGAAAGACGGTCGCGCCATGGATAAGTGGCGCGCGATGATTAGCGCGCAAGGTGGAGATCCAGACGCCAAGTTGCCAGTAGCAAAAGAAACACAAACTGTTGTGGCAGAGTCTGACGGAGTGATTTCAGAACTAGATGCTCTAGCTGTTGGCCTTGCTTCCTGGAGGCTTGGTGCCGGAAGGGCCAGAAAGGAAGACCCGGTTCAGTTTGGAGCCGGTGTTACCTTGCATGCACAACTTGGAGACACTGTCAAAAAAGGCGCTCCGTTATACACCTTGCACACCGATGAACCAGGCCGCTTTACCCGGGCCGCCGAGACCATCGCGAAAGCTTATAAAATTGAGGCTCAAGCTCAAGTGACGCGAAAGCTGATACTTGATCGAATATCTAACTAGTTGCTTTGACAAGGAAAACCCACAATGGCCACAAACATCAAGGCACTGCCTAAAATCTCTCTTCACGATCATCTAGATGGTGGTCTTAGACCACAGACCATGATTGATTTGGCCGAAAAAATTGGTCACAAACTTCCAGCAACGGATGCCACTGAACTAGGAAACTGGTTCTTCGAATCCGCTGACTCGGGTTCACTAGAGCGCTACCTAGAGACTTTTGAACACACCACTGCCGTTATGCAGACCGCCGAGGGTCTTTCACGTGTGGCAAAAGAGTTTGTTCTTGATTTGCATGACGATGGTGTGATTTACGGTGAAGTTCGCTGGGCCCCAGAGCAGCACTTATCCAAGGGCCTAACTTTAGATGAGACAGTTGAGACCGATCAAGATGGCCTAG
>JAIOXP010000012.1:0-28749 GCA_021741705.1 Rhodoluna sp.
CTGCGGTCACTGGGTCTGGTCGTGCGGGAAAAGTGCAGGTGGGTGCGATGGTTGCGAAGCTTCTCGGTCTCGATGAGGTCCCCAAGCCAGCAGACGCCGCGGATGCTCTAGCTATCGCCATCTGTCAGGGCTACAGAGGATCAAATAGCTCCGCTAGCTACACCAAGGCACAACAGAAGTGGCACTCCGCAGTGAAATCAGCAAGAGGCAAATCCAATCGCTAGTTAGGCTAAGTTCGTGATTGCCTCAGTGTCAGGAAAAGTGTTAGCAAGCACGCTTGGCGCGGTCACCCTAGAAGTTGGCGGTGTTGGCCTACTAGTGCACACCACTAATAGAATCTCATCAATACTAGCTATTGGACAGAGCGCCACTCTCCAGACGGTGCTTGTGGTCCGCGAAGATTCTCTCACTCTCTATGGATTTTTAGAGGCCATGGAGCTTGAGACTTTCGATCTTCTTAGATCCGTAAACGGCGTCGGTCCGAAATCAGCACTTTCTATTCTGACTTCACTGTCCGTAGCGGAGATCGCCGACGCGGTTGCCAGCGAATCCGATGCGGTTTTCAGGTCAGTATCCGGGGTGGGAGTAAAGACTGCGAAGCTAATAACCCTCTCATTGGCTGGAAAGATTTCTGGTGGCTCTAGCACGTCGCCTATCTCTGGAACAGCTAGGGCAAGCGTGGAAGCACTTATCGGACTTGGTTATAGCGAGAAAGAAGCGACAATTACGGTCCGCAAGGTTTCCAGTCCGAATATGTCAGACCAGGATATTTTGAAGCTTGCACTGCAGCATCTTGCAAAAGCGGGCTCTAAGTGAACGACATCTTGAGCCCAGCTCTTTCAGAAAGTGATTTGGCATTTGAGTCTGCATTAAGGCCAACAACTCTTGCGGAGTTTGTTGGCCAAGACAATGTCTCGAAGCAGCTGGGTCTTCTTCTAAAAGCCGCGTCCTTACAAAATCGCGCCCCGGATCACATATTGCTTGCTGGTCCTCCAGGGTTAGGTAAAACAACCCTTGCAATGATTGTTGCTTCTGAAATTGGATCGGGCCTTCGTGTCACAAGCGGTCCAACAATCCAACACGCGGGGGACCTTGCAGCAATTCTTTCATCGCTTTCAGCTGGCGAGGTTTTGTTCATTGACGAGATTCACAGAATGGCTAGACCAGCAGAGGAATTGCTATATCTGGCGATGGAAGATTTTCGCGTCGACGTGATGGTTGGAAAAGGTGTTGGTGCATCTTCTATTTCTCTCGATTTGGAACCATTTACTCTCGTTGGTGCAACGACTAGGTCTGGAATGTTGCCGAATCCTTTGCGTGACCGCTTTGGTTACACCGCAAACCTGGAGTTCTATGGCCATGAGGATTTAGCTACAGTGCTGGTTCGAGCAGCGAAGCAGTTAGCACTTGCAGCAGAGACGCAGGCTATTGAGTTGATTGCGTCTCGATCCAGAGGAACCCCACGAGTTGCCAACCGGCTTCTTCGGAGAGTTCGTGATTTTGCATTGGTTGATGGCGCCGGTGTGATTACAGCCGATGTGGCAACAAAGGCGCTCGAGCTTTACGAAGTGGATTCTCTCGGATTGGATCGATTGGACAAGCAAATACTCGAGGCGTTAATTGTGAAGTTTCAAGGCAAACCTGTTGGGCTATCAACTCTTGCTGTAGCGATTGGGGAAGAGCCTGACACTATCGAATCGGTTGTTGAACCCTACCTCCTTCGAGAAGGCCTTATTCAAAGGACCAGCAAGGGTCGCCAAGCGACCTCTTTGGCCTATCGGCACCTGGGTGCCAATGAATCGAGTTAGCTGGCCTACTGCGGGTTAAGTTATAATTAGGAACGCGCAAAAGCGCGTTTTTGACGTTAGGCCCTCATGTCGGACACCTTATTTTTCTTCCTTGCCCTGACTTTCTTGGGTGTTTGGATCTTTATCTCTGGACGTAACCGTAAGAAAGCTGCTGAAAAGCTCCGCTCCGAAGTGGTGAAGGGTGCGGCAGTGATGCTTACTAGTGGCATTTTCGGAAAGATCTTGAGCGTCAAAGAAGATCGAGTCGAACTCGAAACAGCTCCGGGACAGAAGCTGACCGTCGCGATTGGGGCAGTAAGCAGAATCGAGCAGGCACCGAAAGCCGCAGCTGCTTCCAAAACTTCTAGTTCAACTGCAAAAAAGCCAAAGGCCCCTAAAGCCACTTCCGGAAAGTAATAGGGGAGTAAAGAGTTGGCAGCTAGCAGCACCGTAAAGTCGGCACGCAAGTCCCTGATTTGGTTACTAGTAATCATTTTCGGACTCGCCGGACTTATCGGCTTCGGATCAACTACCGACGAGAACGCTAGCTTCACGCCTAAGTTGGCCCTGGATCTTCAGGGTGGAACTCAGATTATTCTTTCCCCTCTCTTGCTTGATGGCCAAGCTGTTACGACCGAGCAACTAGATCAAGCTGTTTCAATCATTCGCCAGCGTGTTGATGCCAGTGGTGTGAGTGAATCTCAGGTGATTACCCAAGGTGATACAAACATCATCGTTTCCATCCCAGGTATTCCTGACGAGAACACTCTCGCGCTAATCAAGGCTTCTGCAAAACTGGAATTCCGTCCTGTTTTGATAACTAGTGCCGGCACACCTACAGCCGAGGTGGATGGTGCCGGATCTTCCGATCCAGATGCAGCAGAATCTCCTGCTCCGGAGGAAACACCCGCAGCGGAAGAACCAACGGCTTCACCTACCGACGGCAGTGATTTGAATTGGATCACACCAGAAATCCAAAAGCAATTTGACGATCTAGATTGCGCATCTGTGTTTAGGGAGCCTGGCCAGATCGATGATCCTGCCGTGCCTTTGGTTACCTGTGATGTGAATGGATTTACAAAGTTCATTCTTGGCCCAGTTGAAGTTGATGGAGCCAATATCTCTGACGCATCAAACGGAACAGTCACATCGTCTACCGGCGCTTCAACCAACACCTGGGCTGTGAACCTTGAATTTGATGAGATTGGCACCGAGGGTTTCTCGACAGTTACTCAAAGACTGTTCCCACTTGAGCAGCCGAGGAACCAATTCGCGATCACACTTGATGGATTTGTGATCACAGCGCCTACCACCCAAGCAGTTATTACTAATGGCTCGGCCCAGATCACAGGAAGCTTTGATCGCGAATCTTCCAAGGTTCTTGCAGATCAGCTGAAATACGGATCTCTGCCAATTGGTTTTGAGGTTCAAAGCCAGGAGAACATTTCGGCGACTTTAGGTCAAGATCAATTAACAAGCGGTCTGTTGGCCGGCCTCATTGGTTTGATTCTCGTAGTCATCTATTCCGCGTTCCAGTATCGAGGATTGGCGATAGTCACGGTTGGATCACTTCTCGTTGCCGCCGTCTTGGTTTATCTTTTGATCGCATTCCTTTCGTGGAGACAGGGATACAGACTGTCCATGGCTGGTGTGGCAGGCCTCATTGTCGCAATCGGTATTACGGTTGACTCCTTCATCGTTTACTTCGAGCGAGTCCGTGATGAGATTCGTGAGGGAAGAAACCTCGAGGTTGCTGTAGAAAACGCTTGGAAGAGATCAATTCGAACAATTCTGGCTTCAGATGCGGTTAGCTTCACAGCGGCTGCAACATTGTTCCTTTTGACTGTCGGTAACGTGCGTGGCTTTGCTTTCACTTTGGGACTCACAACAATTGTTGACTTGATTGTTGTGTTGCTGTTTACACATCCACTTCTGAGGCTACTTGCGCGCACCAAGTTCTTTAGCTCAGGTCACCCTTGGTCAGGTTTTGACTCCAAGGCACTGAAGGCTTCTGGATATGTTGGTCGTGGTCAATTTAGAGTGGCTCCAACCTTGAGCCAAGGAAAAGCTTTGAAGGTTTCCAAAGAAGCCGCCACAAGGCAAACTATTGCCGAGCGAAAAGCACAGGCTGCACTCGAAGAAGCAGACAAGTCAGGTGGCAACTAATGTCGAAGTTTAAGGATTTTGGTAACGATCTTTACAGTGGAAGAGTTTCAATCGACGTTGTAGGCCGTCGAAAGCTTTGGTACGGAATAGCGATTGTTCTGGTGATTATTGCAATCGTTGCTCCGGTAGCCCGTGGTGGATTCAACTTTGGCATCGAGTTTCGAGGTGGCAGCGAGTTCCGTATCGATGGAGTCGGGGACACCTCTCAGCAGGTAGCAAGGGATGCAGTTCAATCGGTTGATCCAGAGACGCAGCCAATTGTCACTTCGGTTGGCGTTGATTCGGTAAGAATTCAAACTGAGCAACTAGATGATGTGACTACTGAAGAAATTCGTATTGCTTTAGCTAATGCCTATGGGCTTCCCTCAGGGTCAGTAACCTCATCATTTATTGGGGCCAACTGGGGAGCCGATGTGACTTCCAAGGCCATAAATGGGTTGATCGTTTTCCTTATCTTGGTATCAGTGCTTATGGCGTTTTACTTCCGCACATTCAAGATGTCGATTGCGGCCCTGGCAGCCTTAGCCCACGATGTTGTTATCACGGCTGGAATCTATGCCCTTACCGGGTTTGAAGTCACTCCAGCCGCTGTTATTGGACTTCTAACAATTCTCGGTTACTCGCTCTATGACACAGTCGTGGTTTTTGACAAAGTTCGTGAGAATACCCTTGGTGTGGAGTTCTCAGAAGACACAACTTTCGCCTCTCAGGTGAATCTTGCGGTCAACCAGACACTGGTCAGATCGATCAACACATCTGTGGTTGCAATTTTGCCGGTCGCAGCGATTTTGTTCATTGGCGCCTTCGTCCTAGGAGTTGGAACCTTGCGCGATATCGCTCTGGCGTTGTTCATCGGAATGATTGTTGGTACATACTCTTCGATCTTCATAGCTTCTCCGGTTTATGTTCACCTGCGAGAGAACGAACCTAGGTTCAAGACAAAAAAATAGAGCGATTCCCTTCGCAAGAGTAGGCTTGAGCCTGGAAGGGCAAGAGCATGACTGATTTAGACTCCAGTTCAATCAGGCCGCGTCTGCCGCGCATTTTCTCCAAGCAGCCCTCTTATACCCAAGAGCTCCAACAGGTAATCAAGTCCCTCAAAACAAATCATCCAAAAGCCGATGTTGGCTTGGTGGAGAAAGCATTCGTCGCTGCTGAAAGGGCGCATTCGCAACAGCTTAGAAAATCGGGTGAACCGTACATTTCTCACCCAGTTGCGGTGGCCCAAATTCTTGCTGATCTTGGAATTGGCGCAACCACCATTGCCGCGGCATTACTTCATGACACCGTGGAAGACACTCCCTATTCTCTGGAAAAACTACGAAGTGATTTCGGCGATGAGGTAGCCATGCTGGTTGATGGCGTAACAAAGCTAGACAAGATCAAGTTTGGAGATAGCGCCCAAGCAGAGACTGTTCGCAAGATGGTTGTTGCAATGTCTAAGGACATCAGGGTTTTGGTTATCAAACTTGCCGATAGATTACACAACGCCAGAACTTGGAAGTTCGTACCCGAAGAGTCTGCTAAGCGCAAGGCGCAGGAAACCCTCGAAATTTATGCTCCTTTGGCTCACCGTTTAGGTATTAGCACGGTCAAGCTCGAATTAGAAGATTTGTCCTTTGAGATTTTGTACCCGAAGGTTTATGAGGAGATAGTAAACCTCGTGACACAACGTACCCCTATGCGCGAGCAGTACTTGGAAGAAGTAATTGGAGCAATCGAAGCGGACCTCAAGGCTGAGAAGGTGAAAGGCAAGGTTGCCGGAAGACCTAAGCAGTACTACAGCATTTACCAAAAAATGGTGGTTCGTGGTCGCGAGTTCGATGAGATTTACGATCTGGTTGGTATTCGCGTCATAGTTCAGTCAGTTAGAGATTGCTACGCCGTGCTCGGTGCTATCCACGCCAGGTGGAATCCAGTTCCGGGACGCTTCAAGGATTACATTGCAATGCCCAAGTTCAATCTTTATCAGTCACTTCATACGACAGTCATCGGTCCGGAAGGACGGGCCGTTGAGATTCAGATAAGAACTGCTGAGATGGATCAGCGCGCTCAGTACGGTGTTGCCGCACACTGGATGTATAAAGAGCAGGCTGGAAAGTCGCAAGCTACAACGCAAGACGATTTGGTTTGGCTGAAGCACCTATCCGACTGGCAGGCAGAAACTCAAGATCCGGGGGAGTTCCTAGACGCGCTCAGGTTTGAAATTGGTGCCAAGGAGGTCTATGTCTTTACGCCCAAGGGCAAAGTCATCGGGTTGCCTTCGGGATCTACGGCAGTTGATTTCGCTTACGCCGTGCACACCGAAGTTGGAGACAGGACAGTCGGCGCAAAGGTAAATGGACGAATCAGCCCTCTAGATAGCGTTCTAAATTCCGGGGATGTCGTAGAGGTGCTGACCTCTAAGTCATTAGATGCGTCGCCTTCTAAGGACTGGCTGAATTTTGTTGCCTCTCCACGAGCTCGCGCAAAAATCAAACATCACTTTTCTCAGGAAAGACGCGAGGATGCGATAGAGCTAGGTAAGGAAAATCTCACTAAGGCTATGCGCAAGCTTGGACTGCCATTGCAGCAGCTTATGTCTTCGGACTCGCTCGCCAAGCTTGTCGGCGACCTAGGTTTGCAGGACGTAAGTGCTTTGTATGCCGCTCTTGGCGAAGGTCAGCTATCTGCTCAATCGATTATCGATCGCCTCACGGTCAGCTCTAGTTCCGAACAAGAAAGCGATACAGAATTCGAGTTGCCAGTTGCAACCAAATCCCCGCGAAGGTTAAATGAGGGCGACTCCGGTGTCTTGGTCAAGGGCGATGGCGACGTGATGGTCAAGCTTGCTCGATGCTGCACGCCGGTTCCAGGTGACAAGATTATGGGATTTGTCACCCGTGGTAGTGGAGTTTCAGTTCATCGGGATGATTGCAAGAACGCAACGGCTCTAAAGCTTGAGACAGAGCGACTGGTTGACGTTTCTTGGGCACCATCTTCAAAGCGAATGTTCTTAGTCCAAATCCAAGTTGAAGCACTTGATCGCTCTGGACTACTAAGTGATGTCACAAGGGTTCTAAGTGAGCACCATGTCAACATTTTGTCTGCTTCGGTATCAACCAGAACCGACCGGGTAGCGCTCAGTAGATTTGTGTTTGAGATGGGTGACCCCGCTGCGTTGGATCATTTGCTTGCCGCTGTCAAGCGAATTGAAGCGGTTTACGACGTATATCGAGTTTCGCAGTAGCTAGTTTTGGTTTTGCTTGACTACTGTCAGCCAGCTTCTTCTTGCCTCTAGTGCGTCTTTGGCCGTTTGAATCTTGGCGCTATCGCCTGCTAGTTCGGCGGCTTGCAATTCCTTCTCTAGTTTCGCAATCGACTGCTCCAGCTGAGAAAGAACCCCGCTAGTTCGCTCAATTGCAGCAGGATCGGATTTACGCCAATTCTCTTGTTCCGCGTCCTTGATCTTCTTTTCAACCGCACGCATGCGCTCATCGGTCTCGCGAATCTTGTCCTTTGGTACCTTCCCAGCTTTCTCATAGCGAGTTTGAATCAGTAGCAGCTGCTTCTTAGCTTCTGTCAGGTTTGCTACGGGGTCAAGCTTCTCTGCCTCGGCGATTATTTGCAGCTTGGATTCGTAGTTCGCCTTGAATTCGACTGATTCTTTAGCGATAACTTCTTTGCGAACCGCGTAAATGCTGTCTCCGGCTGCTTTGAACCTGTCCCAGAGTTGATTATCCTGTGCTCCTTGAGAACGGCCCGCTAGCTTCCACTGATCCAAAAGCTTGCGATACTCTGCCGCTGAGTCAGCACCTTTGGCAACGAGTGCTTCGGCTTGCGAGACGAGAGCTGTCTTCTTGGCTCGAACAGTCTTGCTTTCGGCAGATAGAGCAGAGAAGAATGCGCGCTTGTTGGATTCAAACTTGGTTCTAGCCTGCGAGAAGCTCTTCCAGATCGGCTCCGAGTCCTTGCGCGAGATTTTTGGTGCGTTCTTTTGGGATTGCTGCCACTTCTCGAACAACTCATTCATCTGTGCAGAAGCGGCTTTCCACTGTGTCTTTTTCGGGTCCTTGTCGGCAAGCGCCTGAGCTTTAGCGGCAATGTCTCGTCTGGTCGCAAGTGTCTGCGCAACAGCTTTCTCGGAGGCTTCACTCTTATCTTTCTTCATCTGTTCGATGCTTGGAGTGATGCTAGCGACCCGCTCTCGCAGTTCCTGAATGTTTCCCACTGCCGCAGGCTCGGCTAGATCCGTGGAAAGTTTAAGAGCGGCCTTTGAGATGCTGGCTGCGTCGGCCTTACCCTTTACACGTTGCTCGAGAATCCGTACGTTGCCTTCTAGTTCAGCAAACTTTCGCTCGAAGTAAGCTAGGGCTTCCTCCATGGAGACACCTGGATACTGACCAACCTTGCGCTCCGAACCATTGTCGAACACGTAGACGTTGTTGTCTTCGTCTACTCGACCATGGCTGTTTACTGTTTGTGTCACCGGTTTGCTCCTGCGGGCTAGTGGTAAGTAATTATCTTAGTTCGATTGCGCCAAGCTTAGTTTCCAGGGCCGGGGGGCCATCGACTCCGCCTCCATCGACACCGGCATCAATAACTGACTGCAGATCTTCTAACCCGCTATTGATCTTGCCAAATACGGTGTATCCGCCTGCTTCGTCTGAAGATATAGTCGAGTCCTCGTAAACAATGAAGAATTGACTTCCCATGCTGCTAGCAGCTGCTTCAGCACCCAAAACCGAGGAACCAACTCGGGCCATCGCAAGTGTTCCCTTTACATACAAGTTGTCTGCTGGAGCATTTTCAATTGGACCAAAATTGTAGCCAGGACCACCATCTGGGGTAGTGCTCGATTGTCCGCACTGGAGCACGAAAATGCCACCGGTAGTAAGCCGATGGCAAGTTATCCCGCTAAAGAAATCCTTACCCGCAAGATCTATAAAGCTCGCAACGGCTTGCGGTGCTAACGCACCGTCTAGTTCAATTTCTAGGTTTGCATCGCCAACTTGCATAGTGCCTGTCCAAGTTCTGCCCTCAGCAATAGAAACGTCAGGAATCGGAGCTGATGGCTCGGTTGGAGTAACCTCCGGAATGATTGCTTCTGGCTCTGGCTTGAGTGCAGTGTAGGTCAGCTGGGAACCCACCGCTAGCGCGATTGCTAGAACTGAAACAACAACGGCAAGACGGTTGTCTTTTTTCCTTCGAGTAGCTTTACTGGCTTCAAGTTCTTGCTTGGCAGCAAATCTTGCAAGTCGTTCTCGGTCCGAAGATTTTCCGATTGGCGTTTTTGTCAAGGTTGTTCAACTTTCCGTTTGGGTTCATTAGAGAGTTTACAAAGCTTTTCAAGGGCTTTCTAATAGCCTTGTGCTTATGAGCCAATCACTGTTTTCGGGGGGAGCCCCGTTGGCTGCTCGAATGCGTCCTAGGACTCTAGATGAAGTGATCGGTCAAGAAAAAGCTTTGCTTTCTGGCTCTCCATTGCAAATTCTTGCTAAGGCCGAATCCGCCAACTCATCTCACACTTCAATCCTGATTTGGGGACCACCCGGCACGGGAAAGACCTCAATCGCCAAAGCGGTTGCGAGTTCTTCCGGTCGAAGATTTGTTGAGCTATCGGCTGTTTCTACTGGTGTCAAAGAACTTCGCGATGTCATTGAGAAAGCGCGCCTAGACCAGGAAACCTACGGTGTAACAACGATCGTATTTCTTGACGAAATTCATAGATTCTCCAAAGCTCAACAGGACTCATTGCTGCCGTCGGTTGAAAGTGGTGGCATTCTGCTCATCGCAGCTACTACTGAGAACCCCTCCTTCGCCGTGATTGCTCCTTTACTCTCCAGATCGTTGCTGGTGCGGTTGGAACCGCTATCGCGGGACGCCATTTCCGATCTCATCAAGAAAGCAATAGTCGAACCCCGTGGCCTTGGGTCCAAAGTCGATATTGACGATGCCGCCCTAAATCGAATTGTTGAGGTTTCCGGCGGTGACGCTAGAAGAGCTCTTACCGTTTTAGAAGCCGCGCCTTCGAGGGTTCTGGAGTTGTCAGATTCCGCTGCTGCCGTTATCGGATTGGAAGATGTCGGTGCGAGTTTGGAATCCGCACTGGTGCGCTACGACCGTGATGGCGATCAGCACTACGACACCATAAGTGCGTTTATTAAAAGTGTCCGTGGCTCTGACGCCGATGCTGCGATTCACTATCTAGCTCGCATGCTCGAAGGCGGAGAGGATCCCAGGTTTATTGCTAGAAGGCTTATCTTGTTGGCCTCTGAAGATATCGGCCTCGCTGACCCAACAGCACTTTCTATCGCTGTGGCGGCCCACGAAAGCGTTGCGCTAATTGGAATGCCAGAGGGCAGAATTCCTTTGGCAGAGGCAACTGTGTATCTGGCTCTAGCCCCAAAGTCGAACTCCGCTTATCTGGCAATCAACCAGGCCATTGCCGATGTTAAAAACGGCTTTACCCCGACTATTCCTGCCAGTCTTCGAAGCAACTACTTATCAAAGGGGGACACCGAGCAGGCTTATAGGTATCCCCACGATGACCCGAACTCGGTAGTCAGCCAGGTCTATGTTGAGGGCGTGCCAGAGTATTTCACCCCCAAGAGCTCAGGTTTTGAGAAGGGTCTTGTGGATCGCTGGCCAGCACTGAAGCGCATTATTCGAGGCAATGGGGCTTGATGGGCCGCTAGTTGCGGTGCTAAACTACACAAGTTGCCAATTTGAATCCTGAGCGCGGCTGCAAGGGATTAACCAAATAGACAAGAGTCATTTAGCAGACCTTTCTGGGCACACGGGAACGAACCTCTATCGTTTCATTCTTTGTTTGCCTAACTTGAAAGGAAGCTGTGTCTAAGACATCGCGTACCCGCAGTAAAACTCGTCTGTCCCGAGCACTAGGACTAGCGCTTACACCAAAAGCCGCCAAGTATCTTGAAAAGCGCCCTTACGCTCCAGGTGAGCACGGACGAACCAAAAGAAAAGCCGATAGCGACTTCGCCGTTCGCCTTCGTGAAAAACAGAGACTAAGGGCCCAATACGGTATTCGCGAGGCTCAGCTTAAGAAGACTTTTGAAGAGGCTAAGCGTGCCACTGGTTTGACCGGTGAAAACCTTGTAGAGCTTCTCGAAATGAGACTCGACGCAATTCTTCTTCGTGCAGGTTTTGCGCGGACAATTGCTCAGTCACGCCAGTTGGTTGTGCACAGACACATTCTTGTTGATGGCCAGCGCGTTGACAGGCCATCTTTCCGTGTAAAGCCGGGTCAACTTGTACATGTTGCCGAGAAGAGTGAAAAGACCGAACCGTTCCAGGTGGCAGCTGCCGGTGGACACGTGGATGTTCTTCCACCACTTCCTGGCTACCTAACCGTTGAGCTAGAGAAGCTTCACATCACACTTAACAGACGACCATTGCGTTCAGAAGTGCCAGTCACTTGTGAAGTTCAGCTCGTTGTTGAGTACTACGCCGCAAGATAGTTCAATCGCTCAAGGAGATCGCCATGTCACCATCAGAAATAGCGAGCCTAATAGCCGCTGGTGGATTTTTCTTGCTTGTGCTTTTCCTGGCAGTTCCGATCTTGAAGCTTGGAAAGCTGATTGATAGAAGCAGTGAATCTCTAGTTCAAATGACTGATGAGCTAACACCTCTAGTGAGCGAACTAACCGTAACTTTGGAAGAGACGAATCGACAGCTTAAGAAGTTTGATGGGATTTCCACCGATGTTGCTCAGGTCACAAAGAGCTTTGCCTCAATGGTTGCAATTTTCTCATCTTCGATAGGTGGACCAATGGCAAAAATTGCAGGGTTTGCTGAAATTGTGCGCAAATTAGTCGGAAAGAGGAAGTAGCTATGAACAAACTTTTCTGGTTAATAGCTGGCGTTGCTATTGGTGCCGTCGTTGCTAGGCAGATAGAGGAAAACCCTCAAGCTCGCAAAGCCTATGAAGAAGCAAAGGCTTCTTTGCAAGAATTCGCTGATGCTGTAGCAGAAGGCTACAAGGATCGCGAGGCCGAGTTAGCAAAGACATCAGGCAAGAAGTCTTCCAAGTCGACAGCAAAGCCACGTGCGAAGGCAGCTTCACGCTCAACTGCGAAAAAGCCCGCAGCTAAGTCAAAGCTCGCTGGCAAGTAGGTAACTTTGCTTACGGCCGAGATACGTCGCCGCTGGCTCGATTACTTCGCCAGTAAAGATCACGAGATTGTGCCTTCGGCATCGCTGATCTCTGAAGACCCAACTCTCATGTTCACTGTTGCCGGCATGGTGCCATTTATCCCTTACATGACCGGTTTAGTACCAGCTCCTTACAAGAGAGCAACAAGCGTACAAAAGTGCGTTCGCACACTCGACATCGATGAGGTTGGCAAGACAACAAGGCACGGAACGTTCTTCCAGATGAATGGAAACTTCTCTTTCGGTGATTACTTCAAGCGTGAAGCGATTTCTTATGCATGGGAGTTTTTAACATCCCCGCAGTCAAAAGGGGGATTGGGATTTGACCCAGAGAAATTGTGGGTCACTGTTTACAAAGATGACGATGAGTCCATCAAGTTGTGGCGTGAAGAAGCTGACATTCCTTTAGAACGTATTCAAAAGCGCGGAATGAAGGACAACTACTGGTCGACTGGGCAACCAGGACCTGCAGGACCATGTTCAGAAATCTACTTCGATCGTGGACCAGACTATGGCGTTGATGGTGGACCCGAAGCTGACGAGAATCGCTTTATCGAGATCTGGAACCTAGTTTTCATGCAGTATCAAAGAGGTGCAGGCGATGGCAAAGATGGTTTCGAAATCCTCGGCGAATTGCCTTCAAAGAACATCGACACCGGTATGGGGCTCGAGCGAGTCGCGTTCATCATGCAAGGCGTTGACAACTTGTACGAGATTGATGAGGTTAAGCCAGTTCTAGATCTGGCAGCAAAGCTCTCGGGTAAGACCTACGGAGCGAATGAATCAGATGATGTTCGTCTCAGGGTGGTTGCAGACCACGTCCGCTCCGCTCTAATGCTTATTGGTGATGGGGTAGTTCCAGCTAATGATGCGCGCGGCTATGTGGTAAGAAGATTGCTTAGACGAGTCGTCCGCGCAATGCGCCTTTTGGGTGTTGAAAAACCTGTGTTCGCGGAGCTATTTACTCGATCCAAGGATTCGATGAAGGCTAGCTACCCTGAGCTAGACACAGACTTTGCTCGCATATTGCGAATTGCCGTAGCTGAGGAAGAAGCATTCCTTCGCACCCTAAACGCTGGACTTCTAGTTCTGGACGAGGAAATTTCCAAAGCTAAGAAAGCTGGCAAGAGCAACCTCAGCGGTGAAAGCTCATTCCTATTGCATGACACCTACGGTTTTCCGGTTGATCTAACCTTCGAAATTGCCGAGGAACAAGGTTTATCTCTAGACCGCGAGGAGTTTAATGTTCTTATGAACGTTCAGCGTCAGCGCGCCAAGGACGACGCGAAGATGAAGCGCTCAGGTAATGCCGATCTTTCGGTCTACGGAGAATTCCGTGCCCTTGGATCTACTAAATTCACCGGTTACGAAGAGCTTGTAACCAGCGCAAAAGTTGTGGGTCTAATTCGCGACGGAGCGGTAGTTTCCAGCATCAAGCAAGGCGATGTAGCTGAAGTGATTCTTGATGAGACATCCTTTTACGCGGAATCTGGTGGCCAGGACAGCGACTCTGGATTCATTTTCGCAGACGGCCTATCTCTTGAGGTTCTGGATGTACAAAAACCAGTTAAGGGACTCGTTTCTCACAGCGTGACGGTCCGAAGCGGAGAAGTAGGTGTTGGATCTAAAGTCTCCGCGCAGGTTTCGGCTGACTGGCGACTAGGTGCAGCGCAGGCCCACTCAGCGACACACGTGATGCATGCCGCTTTGCGTCAAGTGCTGGGCCCAAGTGCGCTTCAGTCTGGCTCTTACAACAAGCCAGGTTATATGCGTCTGGATTTTTCTTGGAACGAGTCACTAAGCCAATCCTCAATTACCGAAATTGAAGAGGTTGCCAATCTAGCTATTCGTCAAGACCTTGCGGTTCAGGCAGAGTTCATGAGCGTAGAGGAAGCCAAAGCCAGTGGGGCAATAGCCCTTTTTGGAGAAACCTATGACGAACTTGTGCGCGTGATTCAAATTGGCGGGCCTTGGTCAAGGGAGCTTTGTGGTGGTACTCACGTGTCGCGCTCGTCTCAAGTTGGGCTTGTTTCCATTCTTGGGGAAGCTTCGGTTGGGTCTGGTTCACGTCGACTTGAAGCACTTGTTGGATTTGAAGCATTTCAAGCCCTCTCCGCCGAAGCTCAGATTGTTGGGCAAATTCTTGAGTCCCTTAAAGTTCCAAAACATGAATTAGCAGCCAAGGTTAGACAAACTCTTGAACAGCTCAAAAAAGCTGAGAAGAAACTAGCAGGCCTTGCACTCGAAAGCTTCCGTTCAAAGATCCCAGCAGTAATCAAATCTGTCAAAACCGTCGGAAAGTTCGACTTCCTGCACTACTCGGCCGGCGAAGATTTCTCCGTTGATCAGGTTCGCGAGATGGCGACAGGTCTTTCTCAAGCTCTAGAGAGCAAGGCTTCGATTGTTGCGGTTACGGCTCTAGTAGATAGCAAGATTGCCTTGATTGTTGCTACATCCAGTCAGGCAAGAGAGCTAGGTATTTCTAGCGGGAACCTAGTAAAGGTTGCCTCTGGAATTTTGGGTGGTGGCGGTGGTGGCAAAGACAACATCGCTCAAGGTGGAGGCCCAGACACTTCTAAGCTCAAAGATGCAATTGCCGCTATCGAGAAGGAGCTGAACTCCTAAATGCGAACTGGCCGGAGGTTAGCGGTTGATGTCGGCAAGGTGCGAATCGGAATTGCGATTTGCGATCGTGAAGCAATCTTGTCCTCACCGTTAGATGCGGTTGCAAGGTTACCTAGCGCATCGGAAACGGTTACCTCAATTGCTCAACTTGCTGACACGCACGGCGTTATTGAAGTTTATGTGGGGGATCCTCTTTCGCTAAGTGGTAAAGAGACCGATTCAACCAATGATGCGAGGTTATTTGCTTCGGAGCTTTCCAAAGCGCTGTCGGTTCCGGTTCGAATGATTGACGAAAGGCTAACTACGGTCTCTGCCAGCGCAAAACTTCGCGCTTCAGGCATTAATGCCAAAGACAGCAAATCGATTATTGACAGCGCAAGTGCCGTGGAAATTCTAGAAAGTGCTCTCAGTTACGAAAAGATTTCAGGTTTAGCTCCTGGAAACCTGGTCGGTGATTCTGTTGGGGCGTAGATCGGTGTCTGTTGGCATGTCCAGGGTTTCAAAACTTCTGGTCGGTGCTCTTGTTCTAGCTTTAGTTGGTGGCATTGCAGTAGTAGCAAATTTTGACTGGATACGAGATCAGTATCAGAAACTCACAGCTTTGGATTATCAAGGAACTGGTGTGGGCGAAGTAATTGTTCGAATTGAAGCTGGTGAAGATGGACTTATCGTAGCTAACAAACTTTTTGAAGCCGGCGTTATTCGAGATGTTGACTCGTTTTACCGAGTACTGCTTGAGCGCAATCCAATTTTCTACCCCGGTAGTTTCACATTGAAGCTTCAAATGAGTAATGAGTCCGCTTTGGCTGCGGTTACCGATCAGGCCAACATTCTTAGTTTCCAAGTTACGATTCCAGAAGGCTTCCGCGCGGTTCAGATATTCAACGAGGTATCCAGAATTACCAGCATCCCAGCTGAAGAACTCTGGCTAGCAGCCGAGGATTTGTCTGCCTACGGAATTCCAGCAGAAGCTCCCACAATCGAGGGCTACTTGTTTCCGGACACGTACAGCTTTGATTTGAAGGTAACTGCTGAAGCAGTCATCTCACTCATGGTTACGCGGATGGAAACTGCTCTTACGGAAGCAGGGGTTGCAAAAGAGGATTGGCACGAAGTGCTAACTCTTGCTTCAATAACGCAGCGCGAGGCAAAGCAGGAGCCAGACTTTTACAAGGTGGCCAGGGTCTTTTCCAACCGGGTAGCCATTGACATGCCCCTGGAAACCGATCCGACAATTACTTATAGCTATGACGGAACCGATATGTCAGAAGCTTCCAGGCAAGAGCAGATTGCTTATGGTTACAACACCTACCTGGTTCGCGGTTTGCCACCTGGACCAATCAGTTCCCCAGGTGAGCTTGCAATTGACGCAACCTTGAATCCCGCTGTTGGAGATTGGCTGTTTTTTGTGACAATCAATCTTGCTACCGGCGAGACTAAATTCTCGGAGACTCTAGCCGAGCATGAGTCTTGGATTCCGTTGCTTCGGAAGTGGGAGTCAGAGAATCCGGACTGGTATGACGAGTAAATTCTGTGTTGTTGGTTCTCCAATAAAGCACAGTCTCTCGCCAGTCATTCACAAAGCCGCATACGCTCATTTGGGTTTGGATTTCAGCTACGAAAGAATTGAGGTTCCGCTAGGCGGCCTGGGGGCTGTGATGGAAGATCAAGCTCTTTCTGGGCTGAGTGTCACCATGCCACTAAAGTACGAAGCTTTCGAGTTGTCAGATTCATACTCGCCAGAAGCCGAAAGAACCGGTGTTGTGAACACCCTGGTTAGGTCTTCAAATGGTTGGGTTGGTCACAACACCGATGTTCTCGGTTTTGCAAAGTGCTTCAATCAGGTCCCAGATGCACAAAGAATTACGATTGTCGGCTCGGGTGCAACAGCGCGCTCTGCAGCTCTAGCAATCTCAAGAGTGTTTCCTGCCGCGAAGCTGTCGGTTGTTGGAAGAACGGCCAGATCTTTGGTTGAGTTCACTGGATACCTAAACGGTCTTGGCATTTCTTCTGAGGTATTAGAACCTGAAGTTTCTTCATTAGTTGGCGCAGACTTGGTTGTTTCAACCGTGCCGGCAGGTGCTTTTACCGAGCTCTGGGATCAGCTCGGAGCTAGCACTAGCGCTAATCGTGGATTTCTATTTGACGTAGCTTACGACCCATGGCCTTCCCTGGCGTCCAGGGCCTGGGCAGGAAAGACCATTTCTGGTCTTGAGTTGCTAGTCTGGCAAGCCATCGAGCAGGTAAAGCTCTTTGTTGACTCAGCAGGACACCAAGTTCCGATTGTCGACCAAGAGATTTATGAGTCAATGATTGGCGCTCTGGCAGACCAATCTGGTTTCAAATAGACCAACTGTGAGAGAATCTAAACTATGTTGCGCTGGTTAACCGCTGGAGAATCGCATGGCCCTGAGCTTGTTGCGATCGTCGAAGGAATGCCCGCCGGAATTGAAATAACCACCAGCGATGTTCAGGATGCACTAGCTAGGCGAAGACTCGGCTTCGGTCGAGGTGCCCGTATGAAGTTTGAACAAGATCAGGTTCAACTAAGTGGTGGTGTGAGACACGGCTTATCTCAGGGCGGTCCAATTGCTATCACCATCCAAAACACTGAGTGGCCCAAATGGGAACAGGTGATGTCTGCAGATCCCGTGAATGAAGATGATCTATCGGGTGCACGTGCTGAGCCACTGACTAGACCTCGTCCAGGCCACGCCGACTTCACTGGCATGCAAAAATATGGCTTCTTGGACTCTCGTCCGGTGCTAGAGCGCGCATCTGCGAGAGAGACGGCCGCGAGAGTTGCGTTGGGCGAGGTCGCTGCGAGATTTCTTTCCCAGCTGGGAATCAAGTTGGTTACTCACACCGTGGCGATTGGACCAGTCAAATCCGAAGATGAACAGCTTCCAACACCAGCTGATGTCTCCACTCTTGATGAGAATCCGGTTCGTTGTTTTAGTAAGCAGGTTACCGAAGCCATGGTTTCAGAGATTGAAGACTGCCAGAAAGGCGGAGACACTCTCGGGGGAGTAGTTGAAACCCTTGTGTACGGACTACCTCCTGGTTTGGGAAGTTATGTTCATTGGGATCGCAAGTTAGATTCTCAGCTTGCTGGTGCCCTGATGGGAATTCAGGCTATAAAGGGTGTCGAGATTGGTGATGGCTTTACTACCGCCAGTCGCAGAGGATCGGTTGCGCACGATGAGATATCAAGAGACAACGATGGCTTGGTGAAAAGATCAACGGGTAGAGCTGGAGGCATCGAAGGCGGTATGTCAACCGGTGAGGTGCTTCGAGTGCGTGCGGCGATGAAGCCAATTTCAACCGTGCCCAAAGCTTTGGCAACGATAGATGTTAAAACCGGTGAGGCAACCAAGGCTCACCATCAGCGCTCGGATGTTTGTGCAGTTCCGGCTGCAGGAATAGTTGCCGAGGCCATGGTTGCTCTCGTTGTTGCGAAAGCTGTCTTGGAAAAATTCGGAGGGGACTCTGTAACAGAGACCAAGCGGAACATGGATTCATATCTTGAATCCATTCCTGAAGTCTTAAAGTCTGCTGGTAGCTGATGAAGCAGCCTTTGGTTCTGGTGGGACCCATGGGTGTTGGCAAGACAACCGTTGGAAAGAAACTTGCTAAGGAGTTAAACACTTCTTTCGCTGATACCGACAAGATCATCGCTTCAGAACACGGCTCTATCTCTTCGCTTTTCGAACGCCTGGGCGAGCCTGGCTTTAGAGAGATCGAAAGCAATATTTTGGCAAAGTGCCTACAGGGTTCGGGAATCGTTGCTACCGGTGGCGGCGTCGTAACCACTGAGTCAAACCGAATGCTCCTAAAAAATCACAACGTGATTTACCTGGCGACCGACGGCAACAATGTTGCTTCACGAATTAGCACGAGAAATCGTCCGCTTCTAAGTAATGATGAAAATAGTTGGAAAAACATCTATGAAGCTAGGAAACCGTTTTATCAGGAGGTGGCTACCCACGAGGTGGATACAAGTGGGAAATCGCTTGCAACCATCGTTACCGAGATTTCAACACTTGTGAGGCAAAAGTGACTGAGCTTAGAAGAATTACGGTTGGTGCAGCAGAGCCCTACGAGGTAGTAATCGGCAGGAATCTACTTGATCAAGTTCCTTCGATGCTTGTTGGAGCCAAAAAGGTTTTGATTGTCCACCCAGTTGGGTTATCCGTCAGCGCTGAGGCTCTTAGGGACTCTCTTATGGAGGGGAACTTCGAAGTTGTACTAGCGGGTGTTCCCGATAGTGAGGATGCCAAACGAATTGAAGTTGCGGCTTTTTGCTGGGGAATCCTTGGCAAGTCTGAGTTTTCTAGATCAGACATGATCATTGGATTTGGCGGAGGCGCTATAACCGACCTTGCAGGCTTCGTTGCGGCAACTTGGCTGAGGGGTGTTGGAGTTATTCAAATTCCAACTACCGTACTTGCGATGGTTGATGCATCGATTGGCGGCAAGACTGGAGTAAACACTGCCGAGGGTAAGAATCTCGTCGGTGTCTTTCATTCCCCAAAAGGCGTTCTGGTAGATCTAGAAACCTTGGGCAGCTTGGCCCGAAATGAATTGATCGCGGGATTCGCAGAGGTTGTGAAGTGCGGATTCATAAGTGACACTCAAATACTTGAACTGATTCAAAACAATACTGCCGAAGCAACGGACCCATCATCGGAGCTATTTCTTGAGCTTGTAACGCGTGCAATCAATGTGAAGGCTGTGGTTGTGGCGGAAGACTTCCGCGAGCAGGGTCTTCGCGAGACCCTGAACTACGGTCATACTCTTGGCCACGCCATCGAATTGGCGGAGCGGTATAAGTGGCGTCACGGTGCAGCGGTATCGATTGGAATGGTCTTCGCTGCCGAGTTGGCCAGGCTAAACGGTCGGTTATCAACTGTTGACGTTCAAAGGCACCGTGACATTCTCACCAGTCTCGGTCTTCCAGTTTCCTACCCTGCGGATAAGTGGCCTCAACTACTTACCAACATGCAAATTGATAAGAAGGCCCGAGCGGGAAACCTGCGATTTATCGTTCTGGACGAGGTAGGAAAGCCAAGAGTTATGCACTCACCGACAGATGAAATATTGTTCACTGCCTTTCAAGAGATTGCTCAGTAGGCTAGTTCCATGAAATCCATAGTGGTACTTAATGGGCCAAATCTGCAGCGCCTTGGATCAAGAGAGCCTGACATTTACGGGACTCTTGACTACACAACTCTTGTCAGCATGTTGGAGAAACACGCTACCGAACTTGGGGTTTCATTGACTGCGAAGCAGTCCGATAGTGAGAGCGAACTGATTTCCTGGTTACACGAGGCTACGGACTCCGGGGCTGACGTAATTTTCAATCCAGCCGCTTTCACGCACTATTCCTACGCCATTGGTGACGCTTGCAAGATCCACACTGAATCCGGTGCGAAGCTAATTGAAGTTCACATCTCAAATCCACATTCCAGAGAAGAGTTTCGAAAAACCAGTGTTGTTTCACCAGCGGCTACAGGGGTCATAGCCGGTTTTGGGTTCGACTCATATCTACTGGCGCTTAGACAGCTCACTTCCTAAACGCTAGACTCCATAGGTAAACCAACAAAACAAGGATTGAGCGAGCACGACCATGGCGACATCAAATGATCTAAAAAACGGCCTAGTTCTAAACATTGACGGACAATTGTGGACCGTTATAGAGTTCCAGCACGTAAAACCCGGCAAAGGACCTGCATTCGTGCGCTCAAAGCTGAAGAACGTTCTGACTGGCAAAGTTGTCGAAAGAACATTCAACGCTGGTGTCAAGGTCGAGACAGCGAATGTTGACAAGCGCGAGATGAACTATCTGTATAACGATGGATCGGGTTACGTGTTTATGGATAATCAGAATTACGAGCAGATGAGCCTAACTAATGAAATAGTTGGCGATGCTAAGGACTACTTACTTGAGAACCAAGGAGCGATCGTCGCAGTCTACGAGGGCAACCCGATCTATGTTGAGCTACCAGCATCCGTTGTCTTAGAGATTACTTTCACTGAGCCTGGACTTCAAGGTGATCGCTCGAGTGGTGGAACCAAACCCGCAACGGTTGAAACTGGCCTCCAGATTCAGGTGCCGCTGTTTATTGAGCAGAGCACCAAGGTAAGAGTGGACACCCGAACCGGCGAGTACCTCGGTCGAGTTACCGACTAGCAAGTGAGCTCCCGGACAAAGTCTCGCAAGATGGCACTTGATGCCGTTTTTGCAGCTGACCTTAGGAAAATCAATCCTGAATTGCTTCTTGCAGCATCTGCCGAGGAGCAGCTTGATCGGCAGAATCAGGAAGAAATCGTTGGTTACGCTAGGCAAATCGTCGAAGGAGTTGCGGCCAATTTCGCCGAGATTGACGATCGAATTGAGGCTTTGTCCCATAAGTGGTCTGTTGAGCGTATGCCCGCAGTTGACCGGGCAATTCTGCGGGTTGCCTGCTGGGAAATTCTATTCAACGAGGAAGTTCCTGATGGTGTGGCAATTTCCGAGGCTGTCCAGTTGGCCGCCGATCTTTCAACAGAGGATTCCAGTACTTTCGTGAATGGTTTACTGGGCGCAATTGCTGGCACAAAAACCGCTCGATGATGTAAGGTAACTTCTAGTAAACATCCTTTAAAGATCGTCCTGTGAGGCGAAGAAGGAGGTAGGCGTTGTCAAAACGCACTGTCTTGAGCTCTGACGACATTCGCCGGGCTATCACTCGCATCTCTCACGAGATTCTTGAGCAAAATCGCGGCGTAGATAACCTTCTTTTGCTGGGTATTCCAACCAGAGGTATTCAGTTGGCCACGCGCATCGCTCAGGTCATAAAAGAACACTCTGCTACCGACGTATCGGTCGGTTCACTTGACGTCACGATGTATCGGGATGATCTATCAGATCAGCCAACACGTGTTGTCGGCATTACCAATATCCCTACCTCAGGTGTTTCCGGGAAAGCGGTTGTCTTGGTCGACGATGTTCTTTTCAGCGGCAGAACTATCCGAGCAGCTCTTGACGCTCTGAATGATCACGGGCGTCCAGCGGCGGTTCGACTTGCCGTCTTGGTTGACCGGGGTCATCGTCAATTACCAATCAGGGCTGATTATGTTGGCAAGAACCTACCTACGGCGTTGACCGAGAGAATTTCGGTGAAGCTTGAAGAGGTAGATGGAGTGGACGAAGTGGTGATTGAAGATTGAAAAATTTGCTCTCCGCTTCTGATCTTTCAAAGCCACAGATCATTGAAGTTCTTGATTTGGCGCATGAAATGTCCGATGTTAACGAGCGCGAGATAAAGAAGCTACCGACTCTTCGGGGAAAAACCGTCGTGAATCTCTTCTTTGAAGACTCAACGCGAACCAGGATCTCCTTCGAGCTGGCGGCTAAACGACTTTCAGCCGACGTGATCAACTTTGCTGCCAAAGGATCATCCGTCTCAAAAGGTGAATCTTTGAAAGATACCGCTCAGACTCTAGAGGCGATGGGAGCAGACGCAATTGTTCTTCGCCATGGTTCAAGCGGGTCAGCACATCGCCTGGCCCACTCGGGTTGGGTTCGATCGGCTGTTATTAACGCTGGTGACGGATCACACGAGCACCCAACACAGGCATTGTTGGATGCTATGACAATAAGGCAAGCACTAGTAACCAACCCAATTGGATCTGATCTTTCAGGAAAGAAGGTTCTGATTGTGGGAGACATTTCTCACTCAAGGGTGGCTCGCTCGAACTTGATTCTTCTAAAAGCTCTTGGCGCGACAGTAGCTACCTGCGGTCCGGCTACGTTGGTTCCACGATCTTTGGAGCCAAGTGGCGGAATCTTCTATTCGCTTGATAAGGCAATTGACGAATTCGCACCTGATGCAGTTTTGATGCTGAGAATTCAGTCCGAGCGAATGGAAGCGTCCTTTTTTCCAACCGAGCGCGAGTACTCAAGGGTTTGGGGTATGAACAGTGAAAGGCTTTCAAGACTTGGAGATTTAGCCATTGTCTTGCACCCAGGGCCAATGAATCGTGGACTAGAGATAGACGCAGCCAGCGCTGACAGCCCCAAGTCCAAAATTCTTGACCAAGTTCAAAACGGAGTTGCAGTCAGGATGGCCGTATTGTTTCATCTGCTGGCTGGCGACAAGGGGGAGAAAAGTTGAATTTCATTCTGGAAAACGCCCTAGACACCAAAGGCAAGTCAGTTGAGGTTGTTATTGAAGGCGGCCTCATCGCCTCAAGAAAATCCAAGGATATCGACCACGAGTTAGTCGATTGCTCTGGGCTCCACGTGCTACCAGGTTTTGTTGATTTACACACTCACCTTCGCGAACCAGGATTCGAAAACAGCGAAACTATAAGAACTGGCTCTATGTCAGCCGCCGCCGGTGGCTATACCGCGGTTCATGCCATGGCCAACACTTTTCCGGTTGCTGATACAGCTGGCGTAGTTGAGCAAGTGCTACGAATCGGTAAGCAGGTTGGCCTCGTTCATGTTCAGCCAATCGGTGCAGTCACCGTAGGTCTTGCTGGGGAGCAACTGGCTGAACTTGGTGCGATGCATGACTCGGCGGCGCGCGTTCGAATATTCAGCGACGACGGTAACTGTGTTCACGATCCACTTTTGATGCGAAGAGCACTTGAGTATGTAAAGGGTTTTGACGGCATAGTAGCTCAGCATGCTCAAGACCCCAGACTCACCAAGAATGCACAAATGAACGAGGGTGCAATTTCTTCCCGTCTTGGATTGGCCGGCTGGCCGGCTCTAGCTGAGGAGTCGATTATCGCTAGAGACATCATGCTCACTGAGCTGACCGCGTCAAGACTGCACGTTTGCCACGTGTCAACAAGACGATCGGTAGAACTGATTCGAGAAGCTAAGTCCAAAGGCATCCAGGTAACTGCTGAGGTAACAGCTCACCATTTGTTATTGACCGAGGATCTCGCGGAAAGTTACGATCCTGTATACAAAGTCAATCCACCGCTGAGAAAAGCTGACGACGTAATGGCTTTGCGAGAGGCCTTGGTTGATGGAACGATTGACGTGATCGCAACCGATCACGCCCCCCACCCGAAAGAATCAAAGGACACCGATTGGGCCAGCGCAGCTTTCGGAATGATCGGGCTCGAGTTCGCCTACACAGTGGCTCAACAGGTCTTGATTGATTCTGGGTCATCCAATCTTGAGCGTCTAGCAGAAGTCATGTCAACAGCTCCCGCAAGAATTTCTGGGCTGGATGGTCAGGGAAACTACTTGCTGCCAGGAAGTCCAGCGAATCTCACGCTGGTTAATTTGCGGCAAGCTTGGGTAGGCGAGGCAAAAACTCACTCGAAGAGCTCCAACAACCCCTATGAGGGCCTGGATTTCAAAGGCCGCGTGGTGCACACAATTTTTGACGGAGAATTTACTTTGAAGGATCAGACGATAAGGGGGACTAACACCGATGTTTGAGTTGTATCAGGTTGGTCTGGCATTCGTTGCTGCTCTTCTTGGAGTGATTGCTTGGGCCGGAGCGACTTGGCGCAAGAAGTCGAAGGCTCAAGACTTAGAACTCGCAACTCCTGAATACACCGAGTTCAGCAACGTTGGAACAAACGGATATTACGTCGCCACAACTTTTGCTGACCGACCTTTGCATCGAGTTTCGGCTCATGGGCTAGGTTTCGCTGGGAAGGCCTTCGTAGATGTTTCAGATCAGGGTGTTAGGGTGCATCGAATCGGCGAACGAAGTTTCAGAATTGATTCCTCCGCCTTGGTAGATCTCGGAAGAACTTCAGGTGTTATTGACAAAGTTGTTGAGAAGGACGGGCTACTCTCTCTGCGCTGGATGCTTGGGGCAACCGAACTTGAGACACATCTGAGGTTTGCAAATTCTCAGTCAAGAGATGAGATTGCTCTTATAGTTTCAAAGCTGATTGTTGGTGTCAAATGACTTCGGCAAAGTTGGTCCTCGAGGACGGAAAAGTCTTCTACGGAAATTCTTATGGCGCTGTAGGCCAGGCATTAGGTGAAATCGTATTCGCGACTGGCATGACCGGATATCAGGAGACTCTCACTGACCCTTCATACGCTGGCCAGATTGTTGTGCAAACCGCTCCGCACATAGGCAATACCGGTGTCAACAGCATGGATGAGGAGTCGAATCGTATTTGGGTTTCTGGTTATGTGGTGCGCGAACCATCGAGGATTGTCTCGAATTACCGGTCAGAAAAGTCACTTGATGAAGAGCTTGAGAGTAACTTCATCGTTGGAATCAGCGGACTCGACACAAGGGCTCTAACTAGGCACATTCGCTCACTTGGTGCGATGCGCGCTGGTATCTTCTCGGGACCCAGATCGGAACAATCCATAGATAGATTGCTGGAGATTGTTCGTGAAGCTCCAGAAATGAAGGGTTTATCGCTTAGTTCAGTGGTGACAACACCAGACGCGTATGAGGTACCCCACATGGGTCAGTACGTTGGTCGAGTAACAATTCTCGACCTCGGAATAAAGCGCACAACGATAGCCCAGATGATTAACCGTGGACTCGTGGTTTCGGTGTTGCCGGCCACATCCGATCTTGATCAGGTGCTGGCAACGAGCCCGGATGCTGTCTTTTACTCGAATGGGCCTGGAGACCCGAGAGCGTCTGCCACCCAGGTAGCTCTGCTGCAAGAGATTCTTAAGCGAAGGATTCCGTTTTTTGGAATCTGTTTTGGAAACCAGTTACTTGGACGGGCACTTGGTTTTGATACCTACAAGCTGCCTTTTGGCCATCGTGGCATCAACCAACCAATACTCGATAGAACCACTGGCAAGGTTGAGGTTTCTGCTCACAACCATGGTTTCGCCGTCTCGGTTCCCGGTGGCGAGAATGGTGCAATTGTTGAGTCTCCAGCAGGTTTTGGAAAGGTGAGAGTTTCGCATGTGAACCTAAACGACGACTGCGTTGAGGGTCTTGAGTGTCTAGAGTTAAGCGCTTATTCCGTCCAGTTCCATCCAGAAGCAGCAGCGGGTCCACACGATTCTCATCATCTATTTGATCGCCTGGTTGAAATGATCTCTAGCCGGAAGGCGCTTAGCTAATGCCGAAGAGAGAAGATCTAAAGAGCGTTCTGGTAATTGGTAGCGGGCCAATTGTTATTGGCCAAGCCTGCGAATTCGACTACTCGGGAACTCAGGCCTGTCGTGTTTTGCGGGAAGAAGGCGTGAGGGTAATCCTCGTTAACTCGAATCCGGCGACAATTATGACCGATCCTGATTTTGCCGACGCAACTTATGTCGAGCCAATCACTCCAGAGGTAATTGAAGCCATCATCGCCAAGGAGCGACCAGACGCTATATTGCCAACACTTGGTGGACAAACTGCATTGAATGCTGCCATGAAACTTCATGAGCTCGGGGTTTTGGAGAAGTACTCAGTTGAGCTGATTGGGGCGAATGTCGCAGCTATTCGCGCGGGTGAAGATCGAAGCGAGTTCAAGCAAATCGTTTTAGACTCTGGAGCCGAGGTCGCAAAGTCCTTCATCGCCCATGATATTGATGAAGCTATAGCGGCCGCCAAGAATTTGGGTTACCCGGTTGTGGTTCGCCCCTCGTTTACCATGGGTGGTCTTGGTTCTGGTTTTGCCTATAACAAGGAAGATTTAATCAGAATCGCGGGTGCTGGTCTTCAGGCAAGTCCCACCAGCGAGGTCTTGCTCGAGGAGTCGATTCTTGGTTGGAAGGAATACGAGCTTGAACTGATGCGCGACAAGAACGACAACGCAGTTGTTGTTTGTTCGATTGAGAACGTTGATCCAGTGGGGATTCATACGGGAGACTCGATAACAGTAGCTCCTGCTCTTACTTTGACAGACAGAGAGTTCCAGAACCTAAGAGACATTTCGATTCAAATTATCCGCGCGGTAGGTGTTGATACTGGGGGATGCAACATTCAGTTTGCGGTAGCTCCACTCAGTGGTCGCGTCATCGTTATTGAAATGAACCCAAGAGTCTCAAGATCCTCTGCACTTGCCTCTAAAGCCACTGGATTTCCTATTGCCAAGATTGCCGCAAAACTTGCACTCGGATACACGCTAGATGAGATTCCTAACGATATCACAGGGGTGACACCAGCCAGCTTTGAGCCAACACTTGACTACGTTGCTGTAAAGGTCCCAAGGTTCGCGTTTGAGAAGTTCCCGGCGGCTGACTCAACTCTTACAACGACAATGAAGTCCGTTGGCGAGGCTATGGCTATTGGAAGAACCTACAGCCAGGCTCTTCAGAAGGCCCTTCGCTCACTTGAGAAGAGGGGATCTTCCTTCCACTGGGGTCCGAACATTACGCCACTTAGAGATCTCGTCGAGATCATAAAGAAGCCAACGGATGGGCGAATTGTCGATGTTCAGCAAGCCCTTTTGAAGGGTGCTTCGATCGATGAAGTGTTCGAGGCGACCAAAATTGACCCTTGGTTCTTGGATCAGATCGTCTTGATAAATGAAGTTGCCAAAACAGTCGGATTGGCAAAGAACTTAGATTTTGAGACTCTTCGGCACGCAAAAATGCATGGTTTTAGTGATCAGCAAATTGCTCAGATTCGAAGACTGAGCGAGTTTGACGTTAGAAGTATTCGCCATGAGCTAGGCCTTAGGCCGGTATACAAGACTGTTGACACTTGTGCGGGGGAGTTTCCGGCTCTTACCCCTTATCACTACTCAACCTATGAACAAGAAACAGAAGTCGCTGCAAGTGACAGAAAAAAGGTGATCATCCTGGGATCTGGTCCAAACAGGATCGGCCAAGGAGTCGAGTTTGACTACTCTTGCGTACACGCATGTTTTGCTCTATCAGACGCAGGTTACGAGACTGTAATGATCAACTGCAACCCGGAAACTGTTTCTACCGATTACGACACCTCAGATCGCTTGTACTTTGAACCAATGACTCTTGAGGATGTGCTGGAAGTTATTCACGCGGAATCGCAGTCTGGCGAGATTGTAGGTGTCATTGTTCAACTCGGAGGTCAGACTGCTCTCGGATTAGCTCAAGGACTGAAAGATGCGGGAGTGCCGATTCTTGGAACCACACCCGAGTCACTGGATTTGGCTGAGGACAGAGGAGCCTTCTCCAAGATCCTTGATCAAGCCGGTCTGCTAGCTCCAGCAAATGGAACTGCAACGAACCTTGAAGAAGCTAAGGCAGTTGCTCAAAAGATTGGCTATCCGGTGTTGGTCCGACCATCTCATGTTCTGGGGGGTCGTGGGATGGAGATCGTCTACGAGGCTGAGGGAATGATTGGCTACTTTGGTCGAATTGAGGGGCAGGCAATAGTTGGAGTTGAGCATCCTTTACTAGTTGATCGCTTCCTCGATGACGCAATTGAGATAGACATCGATGCGTTGTATGACGGTGTGGAATTATACGTCGGTGGTGTCATGGAGCACATCGAGGAAGCTGGAATTCACTCTGGTGACTCGAGTTGCACGCTTCCACCAATTACTTTGAGCCACGCTCAGATAAAGCGCGTCCGGGACGCAACAGAGTTGATTGCTCAGGGAGTGGGAGTAAAAGGATTAATCAACGTTCAGTTTGGTCTCGTCGCGGATGTGCTTTATGTCTTAGAGGCGAACCCGAGAGCCTCGCGAACTGTCCCATTTGTTTCCAAGGCTCTTGGTATAACGCTGGCTAAAGCGGCGTCCCTAGTCATGGTTGGCAAAACCATTAAGGAGTTGCGTGCGGAAGGTCATTTGCCAGCAGTTGACGGTGTGGTTTCGTTGCCAGGAGATCCAATCTCAGTCAAGGAAGCAGTTCTTCCTTTCAAGCGGTTTGCAACTCCTGAGGGCAAATATGTTGACTCTCTGCTTGGTCCGGAGATGCGATCAACCGGTGAGGTTATGGGTATTGATGTTGACTTCCCAACCGCATTCGCTAAGTCGCAGGCTGCAGCTGGAAGTGCCCTTCCAAAGTCAGGAAAAATCTTTGTGTCTGTTGCCGACAGAGATAAGCCACAGATGCTTCTAGCGATTAGAAGATTGGCTCAGTTAGGTTTCG
>JAIOXP010000013.1:0-28452 GCA_021741705.1 Rhodoluna sp.
GTTCTAGCAAGACTGAAGTCTGGCTGGCAGCTTTGGCTGCCAGCCAGACTTTTTTGCGAAAATGCCTCTACCGTGAGTTGGTAGAGTCTCTACAGGAAAAGATTCAACCAAAGGAGGTTTCGGTGCTGGCTTTTGTCGTCAGAAGACTGTTTGCCACCTTGCTGGTGCTTCTTGCAGCCTCCTTCATTGTTTATGTACTAACCGCCTACTCTGGTGACCCACTTCTGGCGCTTCGCGGGTCTAGCGACCCATCTGCTCAGGACAAGATCGCCTACCTAACTAAGGCTTTAGACCTAGACACCCCTCCAGTCCTTAGATACTTCGGCTGGTTAGCTGGAGTTGCTGGCTGTTTTGTGGGTCAGTGCGATTTGGGAATTTCGGTATCACGTGGCCAGCAACTGGTAACCGACGCACTTGCTGCTGCTATGGTTTCAACAATTCAGCTGCTAACGCTAGCGACTATTGTCGCTATTGTTTTGGGAATCGCAATTGGAATGTCAACTGCTCTTCGTCAATACAGTGGCTATGACTACACGGTCACGTTCATGACTTTTGTCTTTTACTCGTTGCCAATTTTCTGGTTCGCTGTGCTGTTGAAAGAATGGGGCGCGATCCGATTCAATCAATTTTTGTACAATCCAGATGTGCCGCTCTGGGGTGTAGTTTTGATCGCGCTCGCCTCGGGAGCTTTTTGGATGGGTGTCGTAGGAGGAGATGGTAGGCGCAGAGTAAAGGTTCTATCAATCGCTTCACTTGCCACCTTTGCGGTTCTGCAAGGTTTGTTGCTAATAGGTTGGTTCGCGCAACCCTCACTTGGTCCAATCGGTATTGCCCTTGGCGGCGCGCTTGTGTCAGTAATCGTTATTTCGTTAACTACAGGGTTCCAGAACCGCGGCATGATTTTTGCGGCGGGTAGCGTTATTGCTTTTTGGCTAGTAGCTTGGTACCCACTCCAGTTCTTGTTCTTCTTCATTCCTGAGTTGTGGACACTTCTTGTTCTAGTTCTGCTAGCGGTAGGAGTGGCCTTAACTGCTGCGCGAATATTCGGCGGAGAAGACCGGAAGCAGGTAGGTCGCGCTGCTGGAATTATCAGCATATTGACTCTTGGATTTGTGGTCATTGATCGAGTGCTACAGGTTTGGTCTGACTATCAGCTGATGATCCCTCAGGCGAAGGGGATAATTTCTACCATAGGTGCCTCAACACCAAATCTGCCCGGAGACATGTGGTTCCAAATGTTGGATAGCTTCGGTCACTTACTGCTGCCAACGGCTGCGCTGTCAATAGGTTCACTAGCTGCCTACACGAGATATTCGAGATCAAGTTTGCTTGAAGTTCTGAACCAAGACTACGTTCGAACTGCCCGGGCCAAGGGCTTGGCCGAACGGACAGTAATTATGCGACACGCCTTTAGAAACGCGATGATTCCGATTGTGACCATCGTCGCATTCGACATCGGTGGGTTAATCGGAGGAGCGATCATTACTGAGCGAATTTTTGCTTGGCAGGGGATGGGTTCGCTGTTTAACCTGGGTCTAAATGCGGTCGACCTCAACCTTGTAATGGGCGTGTTTCTAATCACTGGATTGGTTGCGGTGGTTTTCAACCTGATCGCTGACGTTGCTTACTCGTCCCTCGACCCGAGAATTAGATTGAGCTAGGGAGGATAGATGAGCACTTTAGAAAATCTCCCAAGGCCAGGCGAAATTGGAGTTAGCCAAGGACAGTTAATTCGGCGTCGCTTTTTGAAACATAGAGGTGCCCTAGTAGGCCTCATTGCGATTATCGCGATTACGGTTCTCTCCTTTAGTTCCGTGGGAACAATCCTTGGCGGCTCTGGAAAGTTATATGTTGACGATTCTGGAAATTTTGCCATCGATGGCTGGAGAATCCCAGGTTGGTGGAAGTACAACTGGTATGAGAACTACGACCTTGCTACCCCGGGAGGTACCCCAACAGCCAGCTTGTTCCCTTTTGCTATTGGGGATCACCCATTCGGCCAAGACACTCTGGGTAAGGATGTTTTTGCTCGAGTAATGCGCGGAATCCAACAGTCGCTGATTGTAATGTTTGTAATCGCAATACTCACAACAGCTATTGGAGTCCTCATTGGATCAATCGCAGGGTTTTTCCGGGGTTGGATTGATTCTGTTCTGATGCGTCTAACGGACGTCATTATTATCATCCCGGTGCTAATCCTTGGCGCGGTAATTGGAAAGGCCTTCGGTGGCGGAAGCGCACTTTTCCTTGCCTTCTTCTTAGGCCTGTTTCTATGGACGGGGCTCTCTCGTCTAGTCAGGGCAGAATTCTTGTCCCTGCGGGAACTGGAATTTGTCGATGCGGCGAGGGTAGCGGGGGCAGGACCTTGGCGCATAATCTTCAAGCACATACTCCCCAATGCCATTGGGGTAATAATCGTCAACACGACACTGTTGATGAGTTCCGCCATTTTGCTTGAATCATCACTTAGTTATCTTGGCTTCGGTATCACGGCCCCAGACATCTCTTTGGGGCAGATCATCTCGGAATATCAAGAGGCGTTCTCGACTCGGCCATGGCTTTTCTGGTGGCCAGGTCTGTTCCTCATCATTATTGCGCTATCCGTTAACTTCATCGGAGATGGCTTGAGAGATGCCTTCGATCCGCGCCAACGTAGGTTCCGCGTAAAGGTGGATGGAATCTTTGCTGGCTTTGAACGTGCCCTTCGCCGAAAAGGGGTTGGCAAGAATGCTAAAGAATAAAACTGAAAATGGTTGCAACGCTAAGAGTGGCAAAGACAATTACTCGCCAAGCAACCCATCGGGTTTCAACTTTTGGTTTGTTGATGAGTTCGTTCCGGTCCCTAAGAATCTCCCAGTGACTTCGAATCAAATAGGCAGCTACTCCCGAGTCACTCGAGGTCAGATCACCAGGTCGCACCAAACCTTTTCCAATAAAGCTACTTTCTGGAAGATGAGTGGCGTCAGTTCTACTCGCCATGAATCCAGCGTATCTGGATGGAGCGGGAGCTCCGAAAGCTCTAATCACTCCGAAGTTAGTTTCCAGGGTGAGGGAGTATTTCGTGTCAATACGGTTTATGGAAGACCAATTGAGTTGAAAGATTCTAAACACGTTGTCAATTACCACAACGTCAGAACTGATCCTTATGCTTGGATTCCAAAACAACAGCCAAGCGCAATAGCCAAACCACAAGTAAACCCAGGATTTAGTGAAGACCAAACTCCAGTCGCCAGCCGCCAGCGCTATTACTCCCAATGCGGAAAGGGCGATGGCGGCAATCGCCATTATGCGACCAGAACTAGAACGCAGAGTGTGACTATCCATAAAGGCATTCTCACACAACTTGCTTACCCCGAAGGAGAATGCTGCTAATGGCTGAAACAACTGGAGTAATTCTCAAAGTTGAGAATCTGGGCGTTGACTTCTGGGTCGAAGGTGAATGGATCCCTGCTGCCAAGATGCTTTCCTACGAAATTTCCGGGGGTGAGGTGCTCGCAATTGTTGGAGAGTCTGGCTCTGGAAAATCAGCTAGTTCGATGGCGCTGCTGGGACTTACTCCCCAGAATGGACGTGTTTCCGGCAGCGTTAAGTTGGTCGGCGAAGAGCTAATGACCGCAAGCCCTAAGAGGCTTCGTGAAATTCGTGGCAGTGGAATTGCAGTGATTTTCCAAGAGCCAATGACGGCTCTAAACCCTGTTTACACAATCGGATTCCAAATCGTGGAAACGCTAAGGGTTCACTTCAACATGACGAATCAGGCCGCCAAGGAACGTGCCATTGAGCTTCTAGAGATGGTTGATTTGCCAGACCCCGTAAAGGTGTTTGATTCATACCCACATCAGCTATCAGGTGGTCAGCGTCAGCGTGCCATGATTGCACAAGCGATTTCTTGTGATCCAAAATTGCTGATTGCTGACGAGCCGACAACTGCACTGGACGTAACAATTCAGGCAGAAATTCTCGATCTCCTCCGAGACCTACACAAACGCTTGAACTCTGCAATTTTGTTAATCACACATGATATGGGAGTAGTTGCAGACTTGGCGGACCGAGTTTTGGTTATGAAAGATGGTGAAATGGTTGAGCAGGGAACTGCTCGAGACATTTACAAATCGCCAAAGCACTCTTACACCAAAGAGTTACTAGGCGCGGTTCCTTCATTGGGTCAAGGTAAGGCAATTGCAGCGAAGGCAACGGCGGATACTCAGCCCGTGCTTGCATTTAGCAAAGTTTCAATCGAGTACCCTAAGCGCGGAAGGGTTCCTGCGTTTCTGGCTGCTAAAGACATAAATCTTGAAATTCGGCCAGGCGAAGTCTTGGGATTAGTTGGAGAGAGTGGTTCGGGTAAGACCACCGTTGGCCGAGCGGCCGTTGGGTTACTTCCAGTCAAATCTGGCTCGCTTATTGTCGCAGGCAAAGATATCTCTAAGACCAAGAAATCAGAACTGCAAGAACTGCGTAGCAAGCTTGGAATTGTTTTCCAAGACCCAGGGTCATCGCTAAATCCTCGTTGGTCAATTGCGCAATCTATTGCCGAGCCCCTAGTTTTATCAAAGGCATTTTCCAAAGATCAGATAAGTCGTCGAATCGATGAGTTACTCAATCAGGTAGAACTTCCAATTTCATATCGCAATCGATATCCTCATGAACTCTCTGGTGGACAGCGACAGAGAGTGGGAATTGCGAGGGCATTGGCCCTTTCGCCGGAGCTATTGGTGGCGGATGAACCCACTAGTGCCCTGGATGTCTCGGTCCAAGCTCGTGTGCTTGAGCTTTTGAAGCAGTTACAGAAAGAACTGGGATTCGCCTGCCTATTTGTGAGTCACGACCTGGCAGTAGTGGACTATCTAGCTGATCGAATTGCCGTAATGAGTCATGGTGAAATTGTTGAGCAAGGTGACAAAAACCAGATACTTCGCAATCCGCAACAGGAATACACCAAGCGGTTAATTGCAGCGGTCCCAGTGCCTGACCCAGACGACCAGCGCAAGAGGCGAGAAAGTCGACTAGCTTCAACAAAGGGCTAGAGTCGTGGGCTAAACTAAAAGCTCTTGAGTCCTTGTGGGGAATAACGCCTTTATTTGGATATTCCAAGGCAAATAACCAAATCCACCGCAAGGCTTATCGGCCTAATGGCTAAAAAATTGAGGAAGTTTTTATGACTCTGGCAATCAGAGATGACCTAAGAAACGTTGCAATCGTGGCTCACGTAGACCACGGAAAGACAACGCTGGTTGACGCGATGCTTAGGCAGACTGGATCCTTCGGCGAACACTCCAACATGGGTGAGCGCCTTATGGACTCAGGAGATTTGGAAAAGGAAAAGGGAATCACAATCCTTGCCAAGAACACCGCAATTAGTTACTCGGGTAAAGCAGCTGAAGGCAAGACAATAACCATCAACGTTATTGACACCCCAGGCCACGCTGACTTCGGTGGCGAAGTTGAGCGTGGGCTTTCGATGGTTGATGGCGTTGTTTTGCTGGTTGACGCCAGCGAGGGACCATTGCCACAGACTCGCTTTGTTTTGCGTAAGGCTCTCGAGGCTAACCTTCCAGTTATTTTGCTTCTCAATAAAACCGACAGACCAGATGCTCGCATCGACGAGGTAGTTGAGGAAACCCACGACCTACTTTTGGGTCTAGCTTCAGACCTTGCCGACGAGGTTCCTGAACTCGACATCGACGCAATTTTGGATCTTCCGGTTATTTACGCATCGGGCAGAGCGGGAGCTGCTTCATTAAACAAACCCGAAAACGGAACCATGCCAGACAATGCGGATTTAGAGCCACTGTTTGGTGCAATCATGAAATACATTCCTGCGCCAAAATACGAACCCGATGCCCCACTGCAAGCCCACGTAACGAACCTTGACGCATCGCCGTTTCTCGGTCGTCTTGCTTTGCTTCGAATTTTCAACGGAACTATCAAAAAAGGTCAGCAGGTTGCTTGGGTTAGACAAAACGGTGAAACTCAGACCGTAAAAATCACCGAGCTTCTGATGACCAAGGCGTTGGAGCGTTTCCCAACCGAATCCGCAGGACCTGGAGACATCGTTGCGGTTGCTGGAATTGAAGAGATCACCATTGGTGAAACACTTGCCGACCCAGACGATATCAGGCCGCTTCCACTTATCGCGATCGATGACCCCGCAATCTCGATGACGATTGGAATTAACACCTCACCCATGGCGGGAAGAGTAAAAGGCGCCAAAGTAACAGCTCGTTTGGTCAAGGACCGCCTAGACCGCGAACTCATTGGAAACGTTTCTATCAAGGTAATCGCAACTGACCGTCCGGACGCCTGGGAGGTTCAGGGTCGAGGAGAACTAGCCCTAGCCATTCTGGTTGAGCAAATGAGACGCGAAGGTTACGAGCTCACAGTTGGTAAGCCGCAAGTTGTTACCAAGAAAATCGATGGAAAGCTGAATGAGCCCGTTGAAGATCTAACAATTGATGTGCCTGAGGAATTCTTAGGTTCAATCACTCAGCTGCTGGCGTCTCGCAAGGGTCGGATGAAGAACATGACCAACAAGGGAACCGGTTGGGTTCGTATGGAGTTTATGGTTCCTTCTCGAGGTCTAATTGGTTTCCGAACCGAGTTTCTAACAACCACACGTGGAACCGGAATAGCAAATGCTATTTCCGCAGGCTACGAGCCATGGTTTGGTGAGATTGTCACACGTACCAACGGCTCACTAGTAGCAGACCGCCAGGGAGCGGTTACACCGTTCGCGCTAATCGGATTGCAAGATAGAGGAACTTTCTTTGTCGAACCAACTGAGGAAGTTTACGCCGGACAGGTTGTTGGCGAAAACGCCAGAGCCGATGACATGGAAGTTAACATCACTAAGGAAAAAAAGCTCACCAACATGAGAGCGTCGTCCAGTGAGGAATTTGAGAAACTAACGCCACCTAGAAAGCTGTCGTTAGAAGAATGTCTGGAATTTGCTCGTGAGGACGAATGCGTTGAGGTTACTCCCGAAGGCACCAGGATTCGTAAGGTGGAATTAGACCCCAACCTGCGCGCCAGAGCTGCTTCAGCAAGAAAACGAGCCAGCGAGAGCTAAACCATTTAGAGTTATTGCTATGGCCAAAACGTCGTTCAACGCAAAACGGGTGCTGCTAGTTCACGCCCACCCAGACGATGAGTCAATATTCACCGCACACGTGATTGCTAATCGCGTTGAAGCTGGTGCAAAAGTCATGGTTCTTACTTTGACCCGTGGAGAACGAGGCCGAGTAAAGCTCGACGATCTAAAGCCACTCGAATCCGATCTTGCCGCGATGGGTGCGTTTAGATCTAACGAGCTAAGAAACGCCCTGGCCGCTCTTGGTGATGTTCAGCATAAATTTGCTGGATCCAGAAAATACCTTGACTCAGGAATGCGACTAAGCACTTTTGGAAGAGCAGTAAAGGCAAAAACTACCGACGAGATGTCACTTTCTTCAGTTTCAACAGCGGTAATTTCTGATGACATTTATCAGACGCTAACCGCATTCAAGCCAGATGCCGTGATTACTTACAACCGCAAGGGCGGCTTTGGCCATCCAGATCACAAGAAGGCCCATGAGGCCACCGCGATGGCACTTCGTCGATTCGCCAGGGCCACAAGAGGCAGGGCACCACAATTTTGGGTTATCGCTGAACCGGGTGAGCGATTCACGGTTGAAGTTGGTGGCCCAAAAACTGCGGCCAAGAAGAAGTTGGCGCTGGAGCAGCACGCAAGCCAGGTGTCTATTGCAAAGGAAACGTTCTCCCTCGTCCAGGGCAGAGACATTCGTTACGACACACCAGAGAGGCTACGAATGACATCAACCACCCCTTGGCTTTGGCTGAAGCCACTATTCCTGGGTCTGTGGGCTCTACCGCTTGGAATTCTGCTTGGATTTGCTGGAACTTTGCTTCACTCAGTAACTGCATCCGACGAGTCGGCTACACCTCTTGGGTTAATAGTTGCCCTGGTGATGACTTTCTCGTTGGCGGTTGCTCTTCGATTGCTTCGAAACTCCAGGGGCGCTCTATACCTAATGAGCTTTACTCTTGCCGGAACTGTTTTTTGGCTTTCTAGACCTACTGCTGCTGGAGATGCACTTATTTTGGACAACCAAGCTGGAAACATTTGGGTCTATGGGTCTCTTATCATCTGCGCCGTTGTGATCTTGTTTCCAAAACTTAGACCCGGGGCATGGGGTAAGAAATCTTCCGGCCATCGATAGGTAATATGGTCCTAGGAGGATCTCCCCTATGACTTATGTAATTGCACTTCCATGCGTTGACCTTAAAGACAAGGCGTGCATTGAAGAGTGCCCAGTGGATTGCATCTACGAGGGTGACCGCATGCTTTACATTCACCCGGACGAGTGTGTGGACTGTGGGGCCTGTGAACCAGTTTGCCCAGTAGAAGCGATTTACTACGAAGATGATGTTCCCGAGCAGTGGGCTGATTACTACCGCGCCAATGTCGACTTTTTTGAAACCATCGGTTCTCCTGGAGGAGCTGCAAAGGTCGGTCCAATTCCTGGGGATCATCCATTGGTTGCTGCTTTGCCACCACAAGCTCAACAGGACTAAGTGTTTACCGGGCTGCCAGATTATCCCTGGAAATCACTAAAGCCATACTCGGACAAAGCTGCCCAGCACCAAGATGGCGCAATCGATTTATCAGTTGGATCGCCAATTGATCCAACTCCAGACTCTGTTCAACAAGCCCTCAAGAAGTTTTCTAATTCTCCCGGCTACCCCTCAACAGCTGGCACTGCAGAGTTTCGCAAAGCGGTAGTTGAGTGGTTTGCCAGAAGAAGACAAGTACCGGGATTAGAACCCGATCAAGTGATGCCATCCATTGGATCCAAGGAGCTAATAAGTTGGCTCCCCACCTTCTTAGGCATTGGACCAGGCGATGTTGTAGTTCAACCAAAGGTTGCATACACCGCATACGCCGTTGGGGCTGCACTATCAGGTGCCACGCTAGTTTCTGAAGACGATCCAGAAAAATGGCCCGCCAACACCAAGCTGATCTGGATTAACTCTCCAGGTAATCCGGATGGCAAAGTCCTGGATGTTGAAGGCTTTGCCAAAGCAGTTGCCCGGTCTCGTGAGCTAGGTGCGCTACTTGCTTCCGACGAGTGCTACGCCGAACTTGGTTGGAGTGCTCCATGGGACAAGGAAGTCATTCCAAGCGTTTTGGATCCTAGAGTTTGTGGTGATAGTCACGAAGGGATCTTGTGCCTGTACTCACTTTCCAAGCAGTCCAACATGGCAGGCTATAGAGCCGCTTTCGCAGTTGGCTCGAAAGATCTAATTCGAGACTTGGTGAATCTTAGGATGCACACCGGGATGATTATGCCTTTTCCAACCCAGCAGGCGGTGATCGCTGCTCTGGGGGACAGCGCACACGTGGCTACCGAGAAAGCGATTTATTCCAAGAGACGAGGGACTTTGCTAGCTGCGGTAACTGCATATGGTTTTGAGGTAACTGACAGCGAGGCGGGTTTGTATCTTTGGGCAACCTTGGGTCAAGACTGCTGGAGCACCGTGGATGAGATGGCGCAGCTTGGGATTGTTGTGGTGCCAGGTAGCTTCTATGGTAAGCACGCAACCAAGCACGTTCGATTCTCGCTCACGGCAACCGATAGCGAGATTAGTAGGGCTGCTTTCAGACTCCAAAATGGCTTAGGCTAGAGCCTGAGATTTTGATTCCCAAGGAGCGCTTTGCCTGACAACGAAAAAGTAGTTATCAGCTACAAGGACAAGACCCTCGAGCTTCCAGTTGTTGAAGCAACAGCGGGCTCAAGTGCCATGGACATAAGTAAGCTTCATTCGACCCTAGGCCTGCACACTTACGACCAGGGCTTTGTCAACACAGCCTCGACTAAATCAGCCATCACCTTTATTGACGGTGAAGCTGGGATCTTGCGCTACCGAGGTTACGCCATTGAGCAGCTTGCGTCCCAGAAGAGTTTTTTAGAAGTAAGTCACTTGTTGATTTATGGAGAGCTGCCAACAAAGCCAGAGCTTGAATCCTTTGATCACAGTATTAGAAGACACACTCTGATCCATGAGGATCTAAAGTCTTTCTTCGATGCATTTCCGCAAAACGCCCACCCGATGTCGGTTCTTGCAGCTGGTGTTTCAGCGCTATCAACTTTCTACCAGGATTCACTAGACCCAAGAGATCCAGAGCAAGTCGAGCTTTCCACCCGAAGATTGCTTGCCAAGCTTCCAGTGTTGGCAGCTTATGCCTACAAGACCAGCCTTGGTCAGGCTTTGCTTTATCCAGATAACTCACTGTCAACGGTAGAAAACTTCTTGCGCCTTACCTTTGGAACAATGGCCGAAGAGTACGTTCAGAACCCAATTGTTACAAGAGCACTTGAGACCTTGCTAATTTTGCATGCTGATCACGAGCAGAACTGCTCGACTTCAACCGTTCGCTTAGTTGGCTCAGCGCAGGCTAACTTGTTTGCATCAGTTTCTTCTGGAATCAACGCACTGTTTGGACCACTACATGGTGGAGCCAACGAGGCCGTTTTGGACATGCTTACCCAGATCCGTGACTCCGGACAGAGCGTGCAGCAGTTTGTTGATCGAGTAAAGAATAAAGAAGAGGGAAGCAGGCTTATGGGATTCGGTCACCGGATCTACAAAAACTTTGACCCAAGAGCCACCATCATCAAAGCAACCGCAGACAAGGTACTTGGAGAACTTGGCATCAAGGATCCTCTGCTGGATATCGCAAAAGACCTAGAGGCAACAGCTCTAGCTGATCCATACTTTGCCGAGCGCAAGCTTTACCCGAATGTTGATTTCTACACCGGAGTGATTTACAAGGCTCTTGGCTTCCCAGCTCCGATGTTCACCGCATTATTTGCTATGGGAAGATTGCCAGGTTGGATTGCCCACTGGCGCGAAATGATGGAAGATTCGAGCAATCGAATTGGAAGACCTCAGCAGGTCTACCTTGGAAAAGGCGAAAGAAGCATCTAAGCCTCAGGCTGATCTTTAGAACATGCATAATGGCCTGTGGTCAAAAGGTGGGGACTTTACCAATGATTATTAGAAATTCGGAATTTGAAAGGTTTGAAGCACATGCTAATTTATAGCTCCATTGTCGACAGGTTAGTTCGTAAAACATTTCTTGCCGTGCAAAATCATGATTACGAATATGTGTTAGGTGGTCTGTCCTCCAGGAACCTCACCCATCGTTTTGCGGGTCCTAATTCACTGGGTGGCATTCGACATGACAAAGAGGCAATGCGTCGGTGGTTTATGAGGGTGGGAACAGTTTTTCCGGAGCTTGAATTTAACGTAACAAGTGTCATAGTCCACGGTGGGCCATGGAACACAACAGTATTTGCCCGCTGGGTAGCCACGTGCACTCTTGAAAACGGAGAGCCCTACATAAATCCAGGCATTCACGTAATCAAATTGCGGTGGGGTAAAGCTTATGACTTTGATGTTTATGAAGATACCTTTGCTGTTACGGTCGGACTTGAAAAACAAGCAAAGTCAGGTATTGCCGAAGCAAGTGCTCCCCAAATTGTGAGTTAATCTAAACGCCCTCTTTGACTTTTACTCGCCGAAACGTGAAATACTCCACTGTTTTGCATGTGCACTCGTTTTCCGCAGTAATCAAGTGCGCTGGGAAGGACTCGAACCCGCATCTAGAGGTAGCTACGAGGCTTACTTGGACTATCAGAATGAAGAACTGAAGATCAACTGATTAAGAGCCAGTTGTGCAACGGGTCTACTCCCTAGCAATAAAGCCTAATTATAATCTGCGTGGGGGTTGTCGAGCCCAATACTGGCCCAATGTTTTTACATCGTCGCTAGACAAAGGAGTAGTGTTTAGATATGAAAATTTTCGGGGGAAACAAAATTACTGGTGGTACCGCTTCTCGGGCTGAGGTGTACGGCCTATTTGTCGCGGCTGTTGTTCTTATAGGCGGTGGTGGGGCTTTTGCCTACTCTGCTTCGGGAGGCTTCGAGACTGTGCCTACGCCTGTCTCTTCAGAAACAGCAACCCCTAGCGTTGCACCTTCAGAAACAGCAACAACTAGCGCCGAGCCCGCCACAGGTTCCACAAACGACGAAAGCAACACCGGTTCAAATCCTGTTTGCGAAAGTGCGTATTGGGACACAATACGTGCCGAGAGACAGGCTGAAGTTGATTGGCTACAGCTTGAGGTCGACTTTTATGTACCTATCGTCACTCATAATCAGGATCAACTCGCCGCTCTCAGGAATGGTTTACCAACTGAACCAGTACGCATTCAAATTGACAATGACGTTTTCGAATTGTCGGGAACAGAGCTTGAAGTCTTTTTAGAATTTCGCCTAGCTCAGGCTTCGGAAAGACATGGTTATTGGGAAGCACGACTAAATCCTGCAATTGCTGCACTTAATTCGGTTCCTACTTGTTAATGCACATCTCAAATCAGTAAAGGACTGGACCCGTTTTTCTGTGATCTATTGATCACCCCACGCTTATCCAAGGATTTTTACAAGTAGCTCAAATAATTTGGGTATGTTTCTCTAGATGGTAAGTACCAATATCTAAGAAAATCCAGCTCTCGTGAGAAGTAGCTGGATTTTCCGTGCACCCCCGGGACTTGAACCCGGAACCCACTGATTTATACTCAGTAGGTCGGCTTTAGCCAGTAAACAACTGTGTCGCCGAAAGGCTTCTCATCGACTAGCTCGTAACCCGCAGTTGAAAAGGCATCCACTCTAGAAGATCGCTCGACCAGCACCAAGGCCTTATCTGAAACTAGAAGCCGCAGTGACTCAAGACATTTTTCTACTTCTTGATTAGTCAGTTCGTATGGTGGGTCAATAAAGACCAAATCAAATGAACCGGTAGTTGTGTCCAAAAACTTTTGAACCGGTTGGATCTGAACTTTTGCGGAAACTTCTTGTCCCTCATCGCTCAAAGCGTCCTGAACAGTTCTCGCGTTTTTGATGCAGACAGCAGCAGCCATCTTGTTGCTTTCAACTAGCACGGTAGCAACCGATCCTCTTGATAAAGCCTCTAGGCCCAGCGCACCGGTTCCCGCGTAAAGATCCAATACCTTACTTCCAGCTAAGGCACCTTTGGATTCCAGCGAGCTAAAGATGCTCTCTCGGATTCGATCTGCTGTTGGTCTAGTGCTTTTTGCCGGAGAAGCTAGCTTTCTAGAGCCAACTAGGCCACCAATAATTCTTGTCATGATTGTCAAAGCCTAACGGCTTTTGGCAACTCTCTCGTAGAAGATTGAAGCATGCTGCTTCCAACCACTGCGCTCGATCGAGTATTAGGTGACAAAACAGCCAAGAGCTTCGCAAAAAACCTAGGACTAATAACAGTTGCTGATCTACTGCAGCACTACCCGCGAAGGTATTCATCTAGGGGAGAGCTAACTCCAATCACAAACCTGCCAGTTGGCGAGAGCGTATCTATTGTGGCTGAGGTGGTTGACGCCAGGGAAAGAAGAACCAAGGGTCGAGTAAGTCACATTCTTGAAGTAAGAATTACTGACGGTAGTGGATTCTTGTCTTTGACTTTTTTCAACCAGGCCTGGCGTCAAAAGAACTTGCTACCTGGAACAAGAGGTCTTTTTGCCGGCAAGATCGGTGAGTATCAGGGCAAGCTTCAGTTAGCTCACCCAGACTACGAGCTCTTTTTAGATGAAGTCAGTCAGTTTGACGCTAAGGCGTGGGCGGATAAGCCGATACCTATCTATCCAGCTTCAGCCAGCGTTACTACCTGGATGATTCAAAAAGCTTTGGGCATAGTTCTAGACACCCTAGGAACCATAGAAGATGAAGTTCCAGAGCAGCTAGCAAAAAAGCACAAACTAATGAGCCTGAATCAAGCCTTCGAGAAGATTCACCGACCCGAGACCAAAACTGATTGGTCTTCGGCTACAAAGACGCTTTCTTATCACGAAGCTTTCTTACTGCAGGCTAATTTGATTGCTCGCAAAATAGCTAACGAAAAATCTCCAGCTACCATCAGATCAGGTGGGACAAATCGATTCCTCGCTGCCTTTGATAGTGCTCTTCCGTTCAGTTTAACCAAGGGCCAGCAAAGCGTCGGTGAAGAGATCTCTTCGGACCTTGCCAAGAGCTATCCGATGAACAGATTGCTGCAAGGTGAGGTTGGATCGGGTAAAACCCTGGTGGCGTTAAGAGCGATGCTTGCAGTAGCCGACACCGAAGGTCAATCCGCACTACTTGCCCCAACCGAAGTTTTGGCATCGCAGCACTTTAGATCAATCTCCAAAAGCCTCGGCGAAGATCTTGCTAAAGAGATTGGGCTAACTCTTTTGACTGGTCAACTCTCGACAGCGGATCGCAAAAAAGCGATGCTGCAAGTTGTATCAGGAGCCTCAAAAATTGTTATTGGAACCCATGCGCTGTTTTCCGAAAAAGTGGAGTTCTATGACTTGGGTCTTGTCGTAATCGACGAGCAGCACAGGTTCGGCGTTGAGCAAAGAGAGAAACTGCGGCTCAAAGGAAAACTATCGCCTCACGTGTTGACCATGACTGCAACCCCAATACCTAGAACCTTGGCGGTGACTGTTTTTGGAGACATGGCTGTTTCCTCGCTTACAGAACTTCCTGCAGGTCGAAAAGAGATTGACTCGCACGTTGTTCGGGCGGGAAAAAAAAATCTAGTATCCAGAGTCTGGGAGAGAGTTGCCGAGGAGGTAGCAAAGGGGCACCAAGTGTTTGTGGTTTGTCCCAAGATTGACGAGTCTGATAAAGACAACTCTGGAGCCTCGGTCGATAAAACCACAACTGAGCTGCGCAAAAACCCAAACCTTGCCTCCCTGCGAATCGATGCTCTACACGGTCGTATGGACCAAGAGCAAAAATCTGACATCATGGCAAAGTTTGTCAACAAGGAAATAGATGTCTTGGTAGCAACTACGGTTATCGAGGTTGGTGTGGATGTTCCAAACGCAACCGTGATGGTGATCTTGGATGCCGATAACTTTGGCATCTCCCAGCTTCATCAGCTGCGAGGTCGCGTGGGAAGAGGCCAGGCCAAAGGACTTTGTCTGTTGCTTACAGGAGCCGAAGATGGCTCCATTGCCCTACAAAGAATCGATGCGGTCGCAGCTGAAAGCGATGGCTTCAAGCTCAGTGAGATTGACCTGGAGCTTCGCCGCGAGGGAGACGTATTAGGAGCAAGTCAATCCGGAGGTCGCTCTAGCTTGCGCCTGCTGCAGGTGATTCGGGACGCAGCACTTATTCAAAAGGTCCGGGTTGAGGTGGAGCAGCTTTTTGAGGCAGATCCAGGCCTAGAGACATCACCTACTCTTCGCCTAGCCATCGAGGAAATGAACGCTGTAGAAAACTTGTCTAAAGGCTGAGTGGTTTAGTTTGCTAATCTTGGGTCTATGCCAACTCTCGCTGTCTACCCAGGATCTTTTGACCCAATAACTCTTGGGCACGTGGATATCATCGAGCGGTGCTCCAAGATTGTCGATGAATTAAATGTTCTGGTAGTTCACAACCCTGAAAAGAGCCCAAGGTTTTCTAGCGCCAAGAGAATTGAGCTAATTCAAGAGTCTTTGAAAGAAGCTGGTGTAACCAGCGCAAATATCAAAGTTACTGAGCTTTCCTCTGGCTTGTTAGTTGACTACATCAGAAAAGTTGACGCAAAGCTTCTAATCAAGGGATTTCGAAACAATGTTGACCTTGATTACGAATTACCTATGGCCAAGGTTAACCGGGACCTAAGCGGAATTGAAACAATCTTTATCTCGGCTGATCCCAAATATGGACTGGTGGCGTCGTCGCTGGTTCGTGAGGTTGCCTCCCTCGGTGGCCCAGTTCAAAACTATGTTTCAGCGGCGGTGGCTAAGGCTTTATTGGAGAAGAACTAATGAGTAAGTTTGACATTCCGGTTCACGAACTCACTCGAAGACCAGGCCACACCAGCTCGCTACAACTAGCCATTGATCTTGATGACGCGATGGGTCAAGGAGCTGCCTCTGTTCCAGCGGGAACGAAAATCGAAGTTGACCTGAGACTGGAATCTATACACGAGGGGGTTTTGGCCACCGGGGAGGTCTTCACCAAGGCAACTTCCCTTTGTTCTAGGTGCCTTGAGCCCCTTGAGCTGGCGGTCGAGGTGGATTTCCAAGAGCTTTTCGCCTATTCTTTAGAGCAGGAAGATGATTTCCTGATTCAAGACGAGAAAATCAACCTTGAGCAGGCAATCACGGATGCTGTAGTTTTATCACTTCCGTTCAAACCTGTTTGTAGTGAAGACTGTCTTGGTCTGTGCTCCGAATGTGGCTTGAACTTTTCTCAGGATCCAAACCACGTTCACGAGGCGAGTATTGATTCTCGCTGGAGTGGATTAGAAAGCTTTAGGAAAGAGTAGGAAATGCCAGTACCAAAAAGACGCATGTCGCGTTCAAACACAAGAGCTCGTCGCTCACAGTGGAAGGCCGCTCCAATCACTCTGGTCAAGACAGTTGAAAACGGTAAGACCGTATACAGCCTTCCTCACCGCGCGAAGCTAGTTGAGGACTCTAACGGAACTGCACTGTTCATGGAGTACAAGGGCCGCAAGGTCGCTGACGCTTAACCCATGAGCCTTGATGCGCTAGGTAAATCCCTTGGCGTGGAAATCGAACCGCAACTTCTCGAACTCGCCCTCACTCACCGTTCCTATTCCTATGAAAACGGTCGTGGCCCAAACAATGAACGCCTTGAGTTCCTAGGCGACGCAATTCTTGGATTTTTAGTTACTTCACACATTCACGATCACTTCTCCGATTTGGATGAAGGAAACCTCACCAAACTCAAAAACGCGGTTGTCTCAGCTCCTGCGCTCGCGCAAGCGGCTAATTCTATAAACCTGGGCGAATACCTGCTACTTGGTAAAGGTGAAATTCAAACCGGCGGTCGCGAAAAAATGAATCTTTTGGCAGACACTTTCGAGGCTGTGCTTGGAGCAGCTTATGTTTCCAAGGGTCTCGAAGCGGCTAAGACAATTGTTGATCAACACATTCTTCCGTTACTTGATAGCGCAGAAGATCTGCTGCTTTCGGCAGATCCAAAGACAACCTTTTTGGAGAGCATGCAACAGCAGGGTAAAGCTGTACCGGTTTATCAAACAACCCATGAGGGCCCAGATCACGACCGCACATTCTTTGCCAATTTATTGATCGACGGTCAGGTAATTGCTAGCGCCTCTGGAAGATCCAGGAAACAGGCTGAAACCAATGCAGCCATCAAGGCGCTTTCCGGTTCAACTGGAGAATAAGTGCCCGAGCTTCCCGAGGTCGAAACGGTCCGTGCCGGTCTTGCAAAATCCATAACGAGCGCAACAATTACCTCGGTCAAAATCCATGAGGCTAGGTCACTAAAGCGCCATCTAAGTGGCGGTAACGACTTCACCAAGAAACTAGTTGGCAAGCAGGTACTGGATGTAGTGAGGCGCGGAAAGTTCCTTTGGATGCCGCTGTCGGGGGATTCAACTGCCTTGGTGGGCCACCTTGGCATGAGTGGTCAGATCCTTATAAGAAGTCCGGAGTTTCCAGAAGACAAGCTCAATCGGGTAACGATTTCATTTGAAACCAAAGGCAATAAGCCGCTGGAGCTTCGCTTTGTCGATCAGCGAATCTTTGGGTCCTTAGCAATTGAGCCCTTGATTGAAACTGCTGATGGCAAACAGGGTGGTTTTAGTGCTGGTAAGAACAAAAACAAACCATGGCAGAACTTGATTTCTAGCTCCGCTTCCCACATTGCTAGAGACCCGCTTGATGAGCTTTTCGACCCCGATCAAGTTGTTCAAAGGATTCGAGTCAAGAAAACCGGAATCAAGCGAGCCTTGCTGGATCAGAACCTTATTAGTGGAATAGGCAACATTTACGCGGATGAGTCTTTGTGGCTAGCCAAGCTGCACTTTGATAGGCAGGCCGACGGTATTTCTAAAGCAAAGCTGAATGAGCTACTTGGCATTGTGAAGGATGTTTTGGCTAAGGCGACCAAGCAAGGTGGCACGAGCTTCGACCAGCAGTATAAGAACGTCAACGGTGAGGCGGGGTACTTCTCTCAGGAACTCTTTGCCTACGGCCAAACCGATAAACCCTGCGCTAGGTGCCAAACACCCATTAGGCGCCAAGCCTGGGCCAACCGCGGTTCTCACTTCTGCCCGCGCTGCCAGCGCCCCAGCTAGCGGTCAAACGGACCCCTAAAAATGGGGTATTTTTAGATACTGTTCAGCTTTGAGCCATTGACTACTTTCAAGAGGGGTGTGTCCGCTTGCATCTAAAAAGCCTCACCCTAAAAGGCTTCAAATCCTTCGCTCAACCCACCACATTCCAGTTTGAGCGCGGTGTTACCTGTGTGGTTGGACCAAATGGTTCGGGTAAATCAAACGTAGTAGACGCTCTTGCCTGGGTAATGGGTGAACAGGGAGCCAAGACTTTGCGCGGTGGAAAGATGGAAGACGTCATCTTCGCCGGAACTGCTACCAAGGGACCACTTGGTAGAGCTGAAGTTCAGCTGACTATCGACAATACCGATGGTGCTCTACCTATTGATTACAGCGAAGTCACTATCTCAAGAACCTTGTTCAGAAGCGGTGGATCCGAGTACGCAATCAACGGCGACCCCTGCAGACTGCTAGATGTCCAGGAGCTACTGAGCGACTCCGGTCTTGGTCGAGAGATGCACGTCATCGTGGGTCAGGGTCAACTAGATAGCGTGCTTCGAGCAACTCCTGAAGAGCGCCGCGGATTTATCGAAGAAGCCGCTGGAATTCTCAAGCACCGCCGGCGCAAGGAAAAAACCGAGCGAAAGATCGAAGCCATGCAGGTAAACCTCTCAAGATTGAGCGACCTTGCTGGTGAAGTTCGTCGTCAGCTAAAGCCACTTGGCGCCCAAGCCGAAATTGCCAGAGAGGCCCAAAACATCGCTTCTCAGGCCAGGGACGCAAAGTCCAGAATTCTTGCCTTTGACATTTTGGATATTCAAAAGTCCCTTGAAACTACTTCGACCAGTGAGTCACAACGTCGCAGCGAGCGAAACATCCTGCAGCAAATGCTTTCAACTAATCAGCAGCGTCTAACCCAGCTTGAATCTCCTGAACTAAACCAGAAACTAGATAGCGCTCGCAAGATCTCTTTTGAGTTTGATTCTCTGCAAGAGCGCATCAGGTCGATTTCAAACATTGCCAGCGCTAGGGTTGCGCTTCTGGAATCCAGCACTCAAGAGCAAAGCAAGTTTGACCTTTCCTCAATTACTGTTGACATCGAAAAAGCCGCAGTCGAAATGCAGCGTCTCGGACTGGAAGTGCAGCGTCTACAGCAGCAACTAGGTATCGCAGAGCAAAGGCGAAACGTTGCCCGCGATGCACTCGAAGCTTTTGATTCGAAGATTCAAGAACAAAACTCCTTGATCTCAAAGTACGATCTCGACCTTGCCCAGTTTGCGAACGGGGTAAAAGTTGCAGAAAGCAAACTGGAAGCATTCACTAACGAGAAAGCTCGACACCAGGAAATTCTTAGCGCGGCCAGACTTAGACACCAGGAGCAATCCGCTCAGTATCGCGATTTGGAGTCATTGCTTTCCAGCAACAACCCGCGTGAAAACAACTTAGAGTCCAAATACGACGCAGCTCAGAAGGCAGTATCGGATGCCGCGAACAAGATTGAATCACTACGTGATCAGCTACATGAAGCAGAGCGTGAAAAAGACGCTCTTGCTGGAAAGCGCTCGGCACTGAATTTAACTCTCGAGCAAAAAGACGGTGCCTCATCTTTGACCCAAGCTCAGCTTCGGGGTATTAGAGGTTTGGTTGCCAATCACTTACGCATTGAACCAGGTTACGAGCAGGCTATCGCCGCCGCGTTGGGTTCTTTAGCCGATGCTCTAGTTGCTGAAGACCTAGACTCCGGACTTTCTGCACTTGAACACCTAAAGAAAACCGATGGTGGTCGAGTTGAAATAATCATCGCTGATGTCGACCTGCGCTCTGATGCTGCGAGCAAGAACTTGGTTCCAGGCTCAAAAGTTGCATCTGAAGTTGTCAGCGCTCCTGATGGAATTTTGAAGCTACTGTCGCAGGTAGTCATTGTCGAGGACCTATCGGCCGCGAAGAGCTTTTTCAAGGCACAGAAAACTGACTCGCAAGTTATAACCAAACAAGGTGACGTGCTAACAAGAGCAGTTTTGCGTGGCGGTTCATCCAGCAAGCCTTCGAAACTTGAGCTGGTAGCCGAGCGAGATGCGGCGGAGAAGGATCTTTCTAGACTGAGCTCTCGTATTGAGACTCTATCTGCCGAACTTGCACAGGCCAAGTCCAACGAACTTGCTGCTAAGAATTCAGCCAAGGCTTCCTTAGCCGAACTTAATGAGCAGGATGCAAAGCTCGCCTCACAGGCGGAGCAGCTTGGTCGGGTTCGCGTTCAAGCTGAGGCACTGCAGAGCGAGCTTGATCGATTGGGAATTGTTGCCGAGTCGAACGAGGCAGCAATTAGAGAAGCAGAAGGGGAGCTAGAAGCTGCCAAGTCTAGACTGCGTGAATTTGAGAGCCTGGGTAGACCTGAGCAGGCCCTTTCCGACAGAAACCGATTGGTTGAAGCACTTGAACTTGAAAGATCTAGAGAGCTTGAGATCCGCGTTGAGCTTGGCGCTGGAGAAGAAAGACTTCGCGTTGAAACCGAGAAGTCCGAAAGCCTAAAACTACAGCTAGACACCTCCCGTTCAGCCGTTGAAGGAGCTATCAGCGCGGCCAAAGCTCGAGCAGGGCAGCTCAGCTCGGCTAAGGCAGTTCTAAAGGTGCTACCTAAATTGATTGAGGCCGTGTCTATTGGCTCTAATGAAGCAAAACGTGAATACGCCACGCTTGAAAGCGAGCGCGCCGATCAGTTCCAGGAGCTGACCAAAGTTAGAGGCGAAATTGCTGACATTCAGCAAAAGCTTTCGGATTTGACTCAGTCAGTTCATGACATTGAACTCCAAAACCACGAAAAGCGTCTAAACCTTGCGAACTTGGTTACCAGAGCCCAAGAAGAACTTGGGCTGGATGAAACGACACTGCTTGCCGAATACAACCCAGATAACTTGATTCCATCGAACGAGGAAGATGGTGAACCCGAAGTATTTGACCGCGCGAAGCAATTCCAGCGCCTGAAGGAATCCGAGAAGCTACTTGAAAAACTGGGCAGGGTAAACCCACTCGCACTAGAGGAATTCTCCGCTCTCGAGCAGCGACACAAGTTCCTAACTGACCAATTACAAGACCTAACTGATACTCGCAAGGACTTGATCAAAATCATCCACGATCTAGACGAGAAAATGCAGACTATTTTTAGTGACGCCTTCCAGGACACCAAGAAGGCTTTCGAAAAAGTTTTCCCAGTGCTATTCCCAGGCGGAACTGGATCCATTTTCCTAACCGATCCAGATAATCTGCTCACCTCAGGCCTGGAAGTTAACGTAAAGCCTGCCGGTAAGAAGATTGAAAGACTCTCCTTACTATCTGGTGGTGAAAGATCGCTAGCGGCGGTTGCTCTCATGGTTTCGATTTTCAAGGCTCGCCCTTCGCCTTTCTACATCATGGATGAGGTTGAGGCTTCTTTGGACGATGCGAACCTTGGAAGACTTCTTTCGATCTTTGAGGACCTAAGGTCCAACTCACAGCTGATTATCATTACCCATCAAAAGCGCACGATGGAAATAGCTGATGCGCTTTACGGAGTATCTATGAAGTCAGACGGTATTTCCGCTGTGGTTGGTCAGCGACTGCGTGAGAAGGCCGAAGCCTAATGTCCAACATCTTCTTTTGGCGTAAAAAACGTGAAGAAGAAAAAGTGGAAGCAAATCAGTCGGATGCAGCATCCAATTCCCAAGATTTAGTAGCTACCGAACTTCCGAAACGAAATTCGAAAGCCGGTATACGAAGCCTCTTTTCAAGAGTCAAGTTTGATCTTGAGAGCCTGGAACAACTGGAAGAGATCCTGATTCAAGCCGACTTTGGAGTTGACTCCGCAGAATCGATTGTTTTGGAAGTGAAAAAGATTGCTAAGACCCAAGGCGCTCAGTCTGAGGCAGAGCTAAAAACGATTCTTGCTGGAGTGATTCGCGACAAATTAGCTACTGGGAACAGGGAGCTGAATCTCACAAGTGGAAAACTTCCGTATGTGATTTTGGTTGTTGGTGTAAACGGTGTGGGTAAGACCACCACGATTGGAAAACTGGCCACGTGGTTAACCCAAGGCAACTGGAAAGTTGTCCTTGGTGCCGCAGATACATTTCGTGCCGCAGCAGTTGATCAACTCGCAACCTGGGCAGATCGTGCCGGTGTGAAACTTGTTGGACCAAGTTCCGAAGGTCAAGACCCCGCATCTGTGGCTTTTGAGGCAGTTGAGTATGCGGTTCAATCTGAAGCAGATGTTGTGATAATCGACACCGCGGGAAGATTGCAGAACAAGACAGACCTGATGGACGAGCTTTCCAAAATCAGAAGGGTGATTGAAAAGCAGGCTGAAATTGCAGAGGTTCTTTTGGTGCTTGATGCCACGACTGGACAAAACGGTCTCGTTCAAGCAAGAGCCTTTGCCGAGGCAATTTCGGTAACTGGAATTGCGCTGACAAAGCTTGATGGATCGGCGAAGGGCGGAATTGTCGTAGCCATACAAAACGAACTTGCTATTCCAATCAAGTTAGTTGGGGTTGGCGAAGGGGTAGAAGACTTTGCGTTTTTTGACCCTGAAGAGTTCGCCAACGGTTTAGTGGCTTAGCCTAGAAATAGGAAGTGAGATAACAAGTGTTTGGAAATCTATCGGATCGCTTAGCCGAGACCTTCAAGGCTCTTCGCGGTAAGGGAAGACTAAGCCCTGCCGATATCGACGGAACCTTAAGGGAAATCCGCAAGGCGCTATTGGAAGCCGACGTTACCCTAGAGGTAGTCAAGAACTTCATTAGCGCTATTCGTGAGCGAGCACTCGGCGATGAGGTCTCAGCTTCACTAAACCCTGCCCAGCAGGTAGTTCAGATCGTCAATGAAGAGCTAATCCAAATTCTTGGCGGCGAAGCAAGAAAGCTTCGCTACGGCAAGGTGTCACCAACAGTGATCATGCTTGCCGGTTTACAGGGTTCTGGAAAGACAACGCTCGCAGGAAAACTGGCCAAGTGGCTAAAAAGCGAAGGGGAGAACCCTTTGCTGGTCGCCGCTGACTTGCAAAGGCCCAACGCTGTTGACCAGCTAAGGGTTTTGGGCCAGAAGGTGTCTGTCGAGGTTTACTCACCCGAGGTTGGATCAGGTGTTGGGGACCCCGTAAAGGTTGCCAAGGACTCGATTGCTCACGCTAGATCAAAGGGCAACACGGTTGTGATCGTCGATACCGCTGGCCGCCTCGGCGTTGATCAAGAAATGATGAATCAGGCCAAAAAAATTCGTGATGCTATCAAGCCAGACGAGACACTTTTTGTCATTGACGCAATGCTTGGTCAAGACGCAGTAAATGTGGCCAAAGCTTTCGAAGATGGCGTTGGGATATCGGCAGTTGTTTTGACCAAGCTTGATGGTGACGCCCGAGGTGGCGCGGCACTATCCGTAGCCTCGGTGACTGGCAAGCCAATCATCTTTTCCTCAACTGGCGAATCCCTTGACGCCTTCGAGCCTTTCTATCCAGATCGAATGGCCTCCCGAATCTTGGACATGGGAGACATCCTCACTCTTATCGAACAAGCCCAAAAGCAGTTTGATGAGCAATCCGCATTGGAGATGGCCGAGAAGCTTGCCAAGGAGAATTTCACACTTGAAGACTTTTTGGAACAGATGCAGCAACTTCGAAAGATGGGATCTTTGAAATCGATGCTTGCCATGATGCCGGGGGCAGGCCAGATGAGGCAACAACTGGACAACATAGATGAAAAAGAAATTGATCGAACCGAGGCCATAATTCGGTCCATGACCCCGGTTGAAAGAACTAATCCAAAGGTTCTAAATGGCTCAAGAAGAACTCGAATCGCGCGAGGTTCTGGAATGAGTGTTACGGACGTGAATTCACTCGTGAATAGATTCGAGCAGGCCGCCAAAATGATGAAGACCGTGGCCAAGGGTGGTACACCTCAGATCCCAGGCATGCCAGCTGGTATTGGAGGCGTGGTGCCACGAAAGAAGGCCAAGGACTCCAAGAAAAAATCCGGTTCTAAATCGGGTAACCCAGCCAAGCGCGCTGCACAAGAGCAAGCCAGGGCAACTGGCTTAGACTTCAAGGAATCGGGTGCTGGATCAGCCTTTGGAATCGGCAACTAGCTATCTTTGGCCATTTCTGGCAGACTAGAGAAGTTGCCTAGGCACCTGACCCTCTAACCAGGAGCCAAGAAGGCAAAACCATAGAGCTTGACTACCGAGTGTGCCCCCACGCTCACGGTTGATTGTTCGCCCCAATTCAAATAACAGGAGCATTGTGGCTGTAAAAATCCGCCTAAAGCGTCTCGGAAAACTCCGTACGCCTCATTACCGCATCGTCGTTGCCGACTCTAGAAAAAAGCGCGACGGTCGAGTCATCGAAGAAATTGGTCGCTACATCCCGACCGAGAACCCATCTTTCATTGAAGTAGATTCCGAGCGAGCTCAGTATTGGCTTGGCGTTGGTGCACAACCAACCGAGCAGGTAGAAGTACTTCTAAAGCTCACCGGAGACTTCCAGAAGTCAAAGGGTGACAAGGATGCCAAGAACACCGTTCAGGAAAAAGCTGCGAAGCCAGTGTTTGAAAAAGACACTAAGAAGAAAGCTGTTCTAGTTCCTAAAGAAGAACTTGCTGCCAAGAAGGCCAAAGCCGAAGCTCCTGCCGCCGAAGCAGCACCTGCCGCCGAAGCACCTGCCGACGAGGCAGTTGTTGAAGCCGCTGTAGAAGCTCCAGCTGCTGAAGAAGTTGTAGCGACTCCGGCAGCGGAAGCTACCGAAGCTCCTGCCGAGGAAGCTGCAGCAGAAGCTCCAGCTGAAGAAGCAAAGCCAGAGGCCTAATCAAAAATGTTGGCCGCTGCACTCGAGCACTTAGTTAAGGGAATTGTCGACAATCCTGACGATGCCTCAGTAACTGAACGCTCCAGCTCTAAAGGAGATCTCCTAGAGATTCACGTTCACCCAGATGATCTGGGCAGAGTAATCGGGCGCAACGGCAGAACAGCAAAAGCACTTCGCACTTTGGTCAACGCACTTGCAGATGGCAAGAAAATACGCGTTGATGTGGTGGACGGTGACTTCTAGTAAGACCAAGCTACGAGTCGGAAGGCTCGTTAAAGCCCATGGTCTAAAAGGAGCTCTCAAGCTCGAGCTATATACCGACAGCCCAGATCAAAGATTTCGCGCTGGCCAGGAACTAGAACTACAAGTTCCAGAAACCTCCGAATGGTTTGGAAAAACAGTCAAGGTAGCTGAGCTTCGCTTTTATAACCAGTCCCCTGTTTTGTTTCTCGAGGGCATTCAAGACCGCAGTCAAGCAGAAACCCTAGTCAAGGCAATCTTGCTTATCGAAACCGATCTTGAGCAGCTGCCAGAAGATCCTGAAGCTTGGTACGACCATCAGCTTGTTGGCCTGACGGCGCTAGTTGGGAAAGAGGTGGTTGGAAAAGTGATTCGAGTAGATCATCTTCCAGCTCAAGATCTTTTGGCAATCGAAACTTCCAACGGTGAGGTGCTGGTGCCTTTTGTGAAGCAAATTGTTCCTTCAGTTGACATTCAAAAAGGTCAAGTGGTTCTAACCCCTCCGGCCGGCCTTTTTGAGATCAATCTTCCAGGTGGTGACTCTGATGAGAATTGATGCCATCAGTATTTTTCCTGACTTTTTTCAAGTGTTGGACATTTCGTTACTGGGTAAAGCCCAAGAACAGTCACTTATTCAGTTCAAGGCGCACGATCTAAGAACTTTCACCGAGGATAAGCACCGCACAGTAGATGACACCCCATTTGGTGGCGGAGCCGGGATGCTCATGAAGCCAGAGCCTTGGGGCTTGGCACTGGATTCGGTGCTTACCGAAAACAGCGTTGTGATTTTTCCTTCACCAGCCGGGGCGCCGTTCAAGCAAGCTACCGCGAGGGAGCTTTCGAGTAAGGAGCATCTAGTTTTTGCCTGCGGTCGCTACGAAGGCATTGATCAAAGAGTTTTGGACTACGCCCAAAGCCGCGCAGAGGTGCGCGAAATTAGCCTTGGGGATTACGTGCTGAATGGTGGCGAGGTTGCCGCGGTTGCCATGATCGAAGCGATTGCAAGACTCATACCTGGAGTTATCGGCAATGCGCTTTCGTTGGATGAGGAATCACACAGCGAAGGGCTATTGGAATACCCGAGTTACACCAAGCCAGCTAGCTGGCGAGGCATGGATGTTCCTGACGTGCTACTAAGTGGCAATCACGCCGAGATTGCTAAGTGGCGCAAGGAGCAAGCGATGGAAAAGACCCGAAGAATCAGGCCAGATCTAATCGATTAGTTACCAATTGCCTAGGGGTCGAAACTGTGGCAATATGGAGGTTCGCCTCCAGTAATGGGCTCTGCCGCAGGGGAGATAGGGCGAAGCAAAAACCCAACATAACCGTTTTTGACCTGCGTGCAAAAAAACAGGAAGCGACACAAAATGCACATCTTAGATTCAGTAGACAAAGCCTTACTAAAAACTGATGTTCCAGACTTTAGGGTTGGTGACACCGTTAAGGTTCACGTAAACATCATTGAAGGTTCCAGGTCTCGTATTCAGGTTTTCCAGGGAATCGTTATTCGCCGTTCAGGTGAAGGTGTTCGCGAAACTTTTAGTGTTAGAAAAGTTAGCTTCCAAGTTGGTGTTGAAAGAACTTTCCCAATCCACTCTCCGATCATTGACAAGATTGAGCTTGTTTCAAAGGGTGCTGTTCGCCGTGCGAAACTTTACTTCTTGCGTGATCTACGGGGCAAGAAGGCCAAGATTCGCGAAAAGCGCGAAAACGTCTAAAGGCCTTAAGGGGACACGCTTAGCGTGAGTGAAGAGCTGTCGCTTGGTGATCCAATGCGACCAAGGAAGAAAAAGCTCAGTCGAGGAAATAACCGACGTCGCAAAAGTAAGAATGTATTCGTTGCATTCTTTATCGACCTAGTTGTTGTTATCGGTGCTGCTTTAGTTCTTTCACTTCTTATCAAGTCCTTCCTTATCCGTTCTTTCTTTATCCCCTCCGGTTCTATGCTGGAGACCCTTCAGATTGATGACCGCATAATCGTGAATCAATTAACTCCGGCTTTGTACCCGATAGAGCGCGGTGACGTTGTGGTCTTCAAAGATCCAGGTGGCTGGCTAGGACCAGACGTGTCTGAGCCAACTGACCCACTGGTTGTTTCTGTTGATTGGTTTCTTTCAGCTTTTGGCATCACAGCGCCAGATAGCAAGCAGCACTTAGTAAAAAGAGTCATCGGCATAGCCGGGGACACAGTTATCTGCTGTGATGCCGATGGAAAACTAACAATCAACGGTGCGCCAATAACCGAGCCCTACATAAGCGCCGGACAACCCCCATCGGCTATTGAGTTTGAAATCGAAGTGCCTTCTGGATCGCTTTGGGTGATGGGAGATAATCGCGGAAATAGCGAGGACTCTCGCTATCACGGTGATCTTCCAAGTAAAGGATTTGTTTCGACAGATTGGGTCGTTGGCAGAGCTATGGTGATTAGCTGGCCATTTGAGAACTGGGCCTGGTTGGATAACTACCCCGATGTCTTCAAAAACATTCCCAAGCCTTGATTCTGAGCGTCGAATCTTTGAACGAGGTAACCGCTTCGTAATTGGAATCGATGAAGTCGGAAGAGGAGCAATAGCAGGCCCAGTCGCTGTAGGTGTGAGCCTGATCGACAAAACCAATCCTGCTTTGGAAGCTTGGCCAGAGAAGCTGCAGGACTCGAAGCTAATGACTCCAAAATCTCGAAGCGAGATCGCTTCGCCACTTATTGAATGGGTCAGTTCTTACGCGGTTGGATTTAGTTCCAATAAAGAAATTGACGAACTTGGAATTTCTGAGGCCTTACGGCTGGCAGCTGGGAGTGCTCTTGACGAACTATTCAAGGATGCTAAAACCCGAAAGAGAATCGCTGAAGATGGCGCAGTCATCTTGCTAGATGGATCACAGAATTGGCTAGGAAAAGTGTCTTACGGACTCGATGTTCAGGTTCAAGTAAAAGCAGACACTAACTGCGTGAGTGTTGCCGCAGCGGCGGTCTTGGCCAAGGTCACACGGGACTCACTGATGCAAGAGCTAGATACGCAAAACCCGGGTTACGGGCTAGCTGGGCACAAAGGTTACGCCTCGGCTGCGCACATCGCTGCCTTGAGGGCCCTTGGTCCAACAGATATCCACCGAGTGACTTGGCTGACTAGGATTCTGGCCTAGGGCTGGAATAGAATAAAGGCCAGATGGAAGAAAACGAATACGAAGACTACGACAGACAAGCTGAAGTCGCGCTTTACCGCGA
>JAIOXP010000001.1:0-88315 GCA_021741705.1 Rhodoluna sp.
TGCTCGTGCGCATCTCGATCGTGAATCTGTAGCGCAAGACCAAAATCCTTAGCAATTTGAATGTGCCTTTCAAATGAGTGCTGCTGAAAAGATTTCCCCTGGTCAGATTCAGTTCTAAAAAAGTCCAAACCGGTTTCACCAATTGCACGGACTCTTTCTTGACTGGCAAGTTCCGCAATACCATCTATGTCCACATCAAGAGCCTGCATGGATTCATACCTAGCAGCTTCGTTTGGGTGAATAGCTACAGCAGCAAGCAACCTAGGCTCAGTGGCGGCTACCTCAGCACTCCATTTGGAGCTTTCCAGTGTTACGCCAACTTGAACCGCGCCTAGGATTCCAACCTGGTTTGCCAACGCCAAGTGGTCTTGGTAATTCATCGGCTGATCGCCATCGGCAATCTCGAGGTGGGTGTGGTTATCGTAGGTGCCAACAAGAAGTGGTTCCGGTAGATCTGGGTAACTTAGCTTTTGTCTAGTTCCATCAGCGTCTTTCAGCTGACGCTGTCTTAGGTGCTCGCTCACGGTAGGAACTAGTCCCGATCTTCTTGCTCAACCCTAGGAAACAACGATTCGAGTTCGTTGATCTTCTTGCCAACTACCAGCTGATTCCAGTTGGCGGCTTCAAGCAAGGGCTGGGATCCTAGATCTCCGAGTTCGTGACCAATTGAGGCCCAAAGCTTGGCTGTTGCCTTTGGAATAAATGGCGTAAGCGCAACAGCCAGAGTCCTAAGACCCTCTAACGAGGTATACAAGATTGTCCCCAGGCGAGCTCTGTTGGCCTCATCCTTGGCAAGAATCCAGGGCTCTTGCTCGGTCAGATAAACATTGAGCCCATCCACCAGCTCCCAAATGGCAAGCAGGGCATCCTGGATAGCAACATCGTCCATGGCGGCATCGGCTTGGCGGATGCTGTGGGCTGCCGTTTCTTCAATCTTTTTGTCGGCGTCAGTTATTGATTCTGCTGCCGGAATTACTCCATCAAAGTATCGGTGCACCATGCCAACAACTCTTGAAGCGAGATTTCCAAAACCATTAGCAAGCTCCGCCTGGTAGCGAGCAGATAGATCTTCCCAAGAAAAGGACCCGTCTTGACCAAAGGCGATTGCCTTCATGAAGTAGTAACGGAAGGCATCAGATCCAAAAACATCAGTTATCTGAGTTGGAGCGATTCCGGTTAGCTTAGATTTCGACATCTTTTCGCCACCAACTAATAGCCAACCGTGGGCAAAGACTTTCTCGGCAGGCTTTAGTTCTGCGGCCATAAGCATGGCGGGCCAAATGACAGCGTGGAATCTAAGGATGTCTTTTCCAACAACTTGAACAGAAGCTGGCCAAAGCGAGTTCAACTTGTCTTCGTCTTCGCCATAACCAATAGCGGTTATGTAGTTCAGCAGTGCATCAAACCAGACGTAGATTACATGATCGGTGTCCCAAGGGATATCAATTCCCCAATCGAATTTGTCCTTGGATCTGGAAATCGAAAGGTCAGTGAGCTCTCTGGATACAAATGAAATAACTTCGTTGCGGGCAGCTTCTGGCTGTATGAACTTTGGGTTCTGCTGGTAGTAATCAAGTAGTGGCTGTTGGAACTGGCTCAATTTGAAAAAGTAGTTTGTTTCTTCAAGCCTTTCAACCGGCTTGGAGTGAATTGCGCAAACCATCTTCTTGGCAAATTCACCAGTTCCTTCAATTAGGTCTGAATCGGTCTTGAATTCTTCGCAGCCAACACAGTAGTTACCCTCATAGGAGCCCTGGTAGATGAAGCCCTTGTCGTAGAGGTTTTGTAAGAAGGTCTGGACGTTCTTTTTATGCCTAGGTTCGGTGGTTCGAATAAAGTCCTGATTGTTGATATCCAAGGTCTCAAGCATTGGTAGCCAGGAATCATGCACCAGCTTGTCCGCCCAAGCCTGGGGGGTCTGGTTATTGGCGGTAGCGGTTCTAAGGATCTTTTCACCGTGTTCGTCGGTCCCAGTTAGTAGGAAGGAATTGCTACCTTTTTGGCGATGCCAGCGAGCCAGAACGTCGGCGGCCACCTCGGTGTAGGCATGACCAATATGTGGAGCGTCATTGACGTAGAAAATCGGGGTCGTAACAAAAAACGCTTTACCCGCTGGGCTCACACTGGACATGTCTACAAGCTTAACGGGGCTAACTTCAAGGCTTGCTCTTGAGAGCCAGATCGTAAAGCTCGGATGTCGAAGCTCCGTATTCACTAGCAACAGCTCTAGCGGCGTCCTTTAGTGAACTTCCTTGAGCCCTAAGCTCCAGGACCTTTTCGACCAAGCCTTCTGGCGCAATCTGGGTTTGCTCGGCCCCGGCAACAACTAGCACCATCTCACCTTTTAGATCTTTGGCAAGATCGGCTAGTTGCGCCAAGGTGCCCCTAAGTGTCTCCTCAAACTTTTTTGTTAGCTCTCGAGATAGTGATGCTTTTCTCTCGCCTCCAAAGACTGCTTCGGCATCTTCTAGGGATTCGGTGATGCGGTGAGGCGATTCAAAGAAGATCATTGTCCTTGTCTCGGAAACTAATTTTTGAAAGAACTTTTTCCTCTCACCGGATTTTCTTGGGATGAACCCTTCAAAACTAAAGCGGTCGGTAGACAACCCTGAAACAGCAAGTGCGGCAATCACAGAAGACGGCCCTGGCACAACTTGTATTTCAACCCCCTGTTCACTACAGGCACGAACAAGTGCAAAGCCGGGGTCGCTGATGGTTGGCATTCCCGCATCGCTCACCAAAACTAGATTTCCTGTTGAAGCAATTTCAACCAAGCGATCCAATTTTTGTAATTCGTTTTGTTCGTTCAGGCTGATAAGTTCTGCATTTAGTTTTATGCCGAGGTGGTTGGCTAGCTTTAGTAAGCTCCTGGTGTCCTCGGCGGCAATCACCTGTGCCTGCTGCAAAGTAACAAGGAGTCTAGCCGAGGCGTCTCCTATGTTTCCAATGGGTGTTCCAGCCAGAATAAGCACCACTTCATTGTGTCAGATGCCAAGGCGCGCTCTTGATTAGCATGGGCGTATGACGAAGTTTTGGGCAAACAAAAAGGTCCTGGAATACCTTGGTTTCGTTATTGTGTTCGCAATCGCTTCGGCAACCAGGCTTTGGAACTTAGGCTTCCCGCAAAAGCTGGTATTTGACGAAACCTATTACGTCAAAGACGCACTATCGCTTTCTCAAGAAGGTAATGAGAAGAACTGGCCCGAAGGCGCCAACGCAGTCTTCGAATCTGGTGATGTTTACTCGTACCTAGCTGACCCGGCTTTTGTGGTGCACCCGCCTTTGGGCAAGTGGTTGATTGCCTCTGGAATGTGGCTGCTCGGGCCTGATAACGCAGTTGGCTGGCGAATCTCCACTGCCCTATTGGGTATAGCTACCGTTGCCCTATTGATGCTTGTTGCTTACAAGCTTTTTCACTCAACCAAGCTCGCCCTAGCGGCGGGATTCCTGCTCGCGATCGATGGCATGGCGATCACCATGTCCCGCACTGCACTACTAGATGCTCCGCTTACTTTTTTCCTCCTGCTAGGTTTCTTGTTTTTTCTTATCGATCACACGCAGTCAAGACTCAGAATTGGCCACGCCATCCAGCAAGACAGAACAACTCTGCTCTGGTTTAGACCCTGGCTAGTGTTAGCTGGAGTGGCACTTGGAGCCGCTAGCGCCATCAAGTGGTCTGGTCTTTATCTGCTGGCAGCAATTGGACTATATGTGGTTTTTTCGGAATTACTACTTCGCAGGGTCTCTAAAGAAAAGTCTTGGGTTCGGAGTGGACTTTTAGCTCAAGGGGTGATTTCATTTCTAAACCTTGTTCCAGTTGCGGCGGCTACCTATCTTTCAAGTTGGTTGGGTTGGATCAACTCCTCGGGGGGTTACTCAAGGACTTGGGCAGAAGATAACTCGTTGCCTGGTATTTTTGGAGCCCTGCCCAGCTGGGCTCAATCGCTATGGAACTATCACGAAGTCATCTATAAATTCCACGTTAACTTGTCAGAAGATCACTCTTACCAATCTCACCCGATTACTTGGCTGCTGGGACTTCGCCCAACTGCTTTTTTCTACGAGACATACTCTGCTGGACAAATGGGCTGCGAAATTGATACTTGCTCTTCGGCAATCACTGCCCTTGGTAATCCTTTGATTTGGATTTTTTCAACTGCGGCACTTTTGTATCTGGCTTATCGGTATCTAAGAACCAGGGAGAGGGTTATTGGCCTGGTGCTACTTGGAGTAGGCGCGCTTTATCTACCTTGGTTATTGCTTCCAGACAGAACGGTCTTTCAGTTCTACGCGGTTAGCTTTCTACCGTGGATGATTCTCGGGCTGGTTCTAGTGATGCAGATTCTTTACCGAGCAATTCCTAACACAAAATTGGCCAAGGCTTTGGTTATTGGATTCTTTGTCTTGGCCACCTTAGTTTCGATCTTTTTCTTGCCTGTGAACATCGGCCTGGTGGTGCCTTATGAGCAGTGGCAGCTGAGAATGTGGCTTCCCAGCTGGATCTAAAACCGCCAAAGTAGGATTGAAAAATGCCCATCTTCGCAGTCACTTACCTTTACACAGCTCCCACCAAACAAATTGATGAAATTAGACCTATCCATAGGGCCTGGCTTTCAGAGCTTTTGGAACAAAAGGTTCTTCTAGCCTCTGGACCAATGGTGAATACACCTGAGGCGCTACTTATTTTTAGAAGTGAATCGGCAGAAGAGCTTGCAAAGTTATTAGATAATGACCCGTTCGACATCGCCGGATGTATCGGATCTCGAACTATCCAAAGTTGGAATCCAGTATTTGGGCCTTTTGTTCCATAAGGAAATTACTCAAGTGCAACTATGAGGCCCAAAACCCAATCAAATAGGTTTGGTTTTCTTGGTGGCTTTTTCCTACTTTTGAACTTTCTGAAGTTTCAGCATCATCGGGATTAATCGATTAATACTATTTACTGGATTAGCCGTTGCGACAACGTAGAGCATCATTCCAGCCAAGGCTATCCAAGGATTTATCAGGCTCAGAGAAACAGTTATTAGCCCAATCACCGCTGGAATTGCTTGAAAGATTAGAAGATTCTTACGTTGCTCATTTGCGGGAAATTTTGACAATATAAAGTCATCTGTCCACGTGAATGTTCTATCCGCTCTAATAATTTTTGCCACTAACGTCTGTAACAGAATTGACCAATACTGCCCAAACAGGCATATCCCGAAATAGAAAACTCCCCAAGTCATATTCGGTGTGTTTAGGTTTTCGGCTAGGAGTGCAGCACCGAAGGGTATTAGGGCGACCCAAGCCAGGACAATTCCGTGGTTCCACACAATAAATCCATTGGTTCCCACGACGTATTGACTCGTTACGTGGTACTCGTACCACCAAGAAAACAAAATGAAAAACCCGAAGCTATATGCCAGAAAAATTGGCCAATGGCCCAACAGTGAGATATTCAAATCTTCACTTTCACTGATTTTGTGAACTATCGAAAGAACATCTAAGCCTAAGAGCGTGAGTGCAATCGAAAACACCCCATCACTTAAAGAGTCGATAAATTTATGACTTATGTGCTTGACGTGCATTACCATTTGTCTTTCCAATTCCTTCAAATTTTGTCCAAACCTAGCAAAGAACCTTCGGACTAGCTAAGACACGCCAGAGAAAGTTGATTAACAAGAATTGTCATATTTGGGTGGAAAGCTCATTTCGAGAATCAGAAGATTCTAAGACGAAGCCATGAGCCCGATAATCAATCAGGACTCTGCCGTGAAATCTGGGGTTTGGAATACCGGAGGAACTCAAGACCTCCGTTATTTTCCCTTAGCTAGATTTCTTGGAGGTCTTTTTCTTCTTAGGGGTTTTCTCGTTGCTGGTTGCGATCAAGCTCACCACGGTCGTGATAACCAAGGTGGTAATGATAACCCCGAGTGAAAGCTCAGTGGAGATCTCAGGAACAGCCTTCACATACTCTCCGCCGTTGATAAACGGAAGTTCGTTTTTGTGTAGAGCGTGAATTACAAGCTTCACACCAATCCAAGCAAGAATTATTGAAAGTCCAACTCCCAGATACTTCAGTCTTTCCATCAGGCCGCTCAATAGGAAGTAAAGCTGTCTTAGGCCAAGTAGTGCAAAGGCGTTTGCCATAAACACAATGTATGGTTCGTCGGTTAGACCATAGACGGCAGGGATCGAATCCAGGGCAAACAGCAGGTCGGTTAGGCCGATTGCAATCATCACAAGTAGCAGCGGGGTGATATAGCGCTTGCCCTTCTTGACAATAGTTAGTTTCGTTCCGTGATATTCGTCCACGGACCTGAACCGGCGCTTTATGAATGCAATGGCTTTACCGCCAGGCACCTTGTCTTCGTGATCTGTTTTTAGGGTGTCCCAAATCAGCAGAGCTGCGGTGTAAAGCAAGAAGAAGCCAAAAATGTAGAAAACCCAGCTGAAATTCTCAATGGCGGCGGCTCCAAGGTAGATAAAGATGCCCCTCAGAATCAGCGCCAGAATGATACCGACGAGAAGAGCCTCGCTCTGAAGCTTTCTTGGGACCGCAAACTTAGTGAAGATCACCAGAAAGACAAATAGGTTATCGACCGACAGGGATTTTTCGGTAATGAAGCCGGCTAGGTATTCGCCTCCAAACTGGGACCCCCAAACTTCGTTAACCACAAAGGTAAAGATCAGCGCCAAGCCAACATAGATAGTGGACTGGATGGCCGATTCCTTGAAGGTGGGCTCGTGGGGCTTTTTGATCTGGACGATTAGGTCCACAAGAATTACCAAGCTGATGATGCCAACGGATAGATACCAAACCCATGGGTCTACAACCATTGCTGCTTCTTGCACAAATACCCCATTTTCTCAGGCCCTCGGGGGCATTGTTTTATCTTTGGAATATTCTATGAGAGTCTTGAACTATTACCGTCAATCAAAGCTGGGGAAACATTGAGAGTTCTAATCTCGGGAGCAAGCGGATTAGTAGGCACTGAGCTTTTTAACCAATTAAAAGCGGCTGGCCACGAACCGTTGAAGTTAGCGCGCCGCAAAGCCAAAGCCAGCGATGAAATCAGTTGGAACCCAGCTTCCTTGGAACTTGATCCAGAAGTTATGGAAACAATTGACGCTGTTGTGAATCTAGCTGGTGCTACCACCGGTCGAATCCCCTGGACCAGAAGATACAAGAGGGAAATAGTGGACTCGAGAATCAACTCGACCAAGACCCTTGTTGCTGCCATCAACGCAGCCAAGAACCCGCCGAAGGTTCTAGTTAGCGGATCGGCGTCAGGATTTTACGGCGAAGGTGGCAACCTGTGGCTAACTGAAGACAGTCCTAAGGGGGAGGGTTTTTTATCGGATCTTGCCAACGACTGGGAGCTGGAAGCTCACAAAGCCAGAACCCGGGTGGTACTGGCTCGCACCACACTCGTCATGAGTCGAAAACTTGGCGCCCTAGGAAGACTGGTTCCACTAATCAAACTCTTCGTTGGTGGGCCGCTTGGTTCTGGCAAACAATACTGGGCGTGGATCAACTTGGTCGACGAAGCCGCTGCCATCATTCATTTGATAAACACTCCAACCGCCCACGGGCCATTCAACCTAAGCGCCCCAGAGCCAGCAACCTGCGAACAGATGGTTCGGGCTCTAGCCAAAGAGCTTGGCCGACCGGCCTGGTTCAGGGTCCCTGAATTTGCCATGAACCTGCTCATTGGCGAGGCCGCCAGAGAGCTACTTCTTGTCAGTCAAAAGATGACCGCTACCAAGCTTTTGGCCTCAGGTTTTCGCTTCAAATACCCGGACCTGGAATCTTCGGTTCGCTGGGTAGTTTCCAAAAACTAAAAGTAAATTCAAAACAAAGATTTACTAAATCTTTGACAAATAAAAAACCCCACTCCGAAGAGTGGGGTTTTTTACTATTGAAAGAAATTACTACTTTGCAGCTGGCTTACGCTTTGCAGTCTTACGACGTGCTGGCTTCTTCGCTGCTACTGCTTTTTTAGCAGCTGGCTTGCGCTTCGCTGCAGTCTTCTTAGCAGCTGGCTTGCGCTTCGCTGCAGTCTTCTTAGCAGCTGGCTTGCGCTTCGCTGCAGTCTTCTTCGCTGCTGGCTTGCGCTTCGCTGCAGTCTTCTTCGCTGCTGGCTTCTTAGCTGCAGTCTTCTTAGCAGCTGGCTTGCGCTTCGCTGCAGTCTTCTTCGCTGCTGGCTTCTTAGCTGCAGTCTTCTTTGCAGCTGGCTTGCGCTTCGCTGCAGTCTTCTTCTTGGCTACTGCCATTTTCTTTACCTCTTTCACTTCAGCTGCAGTCTCACTGGCGATATCTTGAGCTAGGTTGCCCATTGCCTTTGAAACTGGCTTTACGTTATTGCGGAATATTTTGTTTACTCGTTTTGATACTCGTTTTGTTACTCGATCAAATGTGTTCACTCTTTGCTCTCCTGATTAGATTGATTTAAGTCTAGTGATTTAGCACGAAATTACGCTGTAGCGCGTCTTTTTTTCAATATTGTGTTTATTTCATTTTGCGTGTCGAAATTCTTCCTCGAGTTGCTAATTTCGGTCACAGACGCGACGTTTGGTATTTCAAGCTCACCAATTCGACTTTTATATGCAGGTGAGGGTAGTGGGTTTGGAGTCCACGCTCTAGAGTCACTTTCCGCGTCAATACTGGGCAGAATGGCTTCTCTCCAGGTCTTCGCAAGGCTGGCAGTCAGCTCGGTTTTCGACTGAGCAACCTTTATAAGTGTCTTGTTTAGTTCACTAGCGGCCTTTATCGCCACCAGCAGCGCGAACAATCCCACCAGCATTCCAAGCCCGATTGCCACAAAAAGTAGCGGGTTTTGGAACGCGAAAAACGCCAATGTGACCGATCCCAGGATAGTTAGGGTGGCCAAAACCGACATCGTGTTTTTTGTTCTTCTAAGCCTTCGAGATCGTTCAGTTGCAAGCCGAAGCCTTGATGCAACCGGCGCATTCACCGAAATCTTTGTGTTTTCAACCTGGGGCTTCAAGCCCATTGAAGACTGAGCGTATCGCTCAGCATCAACGCGGCTTTGAAACCAGGACGGAATAAAAACAACGACCCATAAGACTGCGATGACGAGCATCATCAATCCACCGAGTGCTGCGCTTTGATCCATACATCAAAGTTAGGGAAGTAAGTGCGGCGTGTCGCGGATTTGCGGTGGCGTGTTGGTTTATTAGTTCCAGGGGTATTTTTGAGGTGGAACTTGTTTTCTTAAGAATCTATTCAAGATTCCCTCTGGAACTTCTTCTCCAGTCAGGGCAAAGATGTAGTGATCGCGCCAGTCACCATTGATGTGAATGTAGCGCTGCTTGATGCCCTCGTACCTAAAACCCAGCTTTTCTATGACTCGTAGCGATGCAGTGTTTTCTGGCCTGACGTCTATCTCAACACGGTGTAGCCCAACTTGATTCATCAAATAGTCGGTCACTAGGGCAACTGATGTTGGCGCAACACCTCTGCCTGCAACCTCCGGTGACACCCAGTAACCAATTACTGCAGAAGAAACTGAGCCATACAAAATGTTTGCAACGTTTAGTTGACCCTGAACCACTCCTTGAACCTCAATTACGAATGGCATCCCAGACTCGTCGTCTAATTGGCGAATGAGTCCTCGGAGTTGAGATCTGACGTCGAACGAGTTTGGGGCTCCAGGGTTGGTGGCCTCCCAAGGTCTAAGCCATGCTCTGTTTCCAAGGATGAGTTTCTCTAGGGATTTGGAGTCTCTCATCTTCGCGATGCGCAGTTTTACGTCGCCGTGAGTTAGTGCAAAAGAAAGAGCCACGATGGCTAGATTAGTGGCATGAGTGAGATTGTCTCGGAAGCCAAGAAAGCCCTGAGGGTTCAGATCTTGGCTAACCGCACGGATGATCTGGCAAGGCAAACCAGTGGGCAATTTGCCGAATCTTTGTTGGCGCTTTCGTTGAAGCAAAATCTCAAGCGAATTGGCTGCTATCTATCCTTTGGTTCTGAGCCTGCAACAGATTCCTTCATTGAACTAGCCAAAGTAGAGGGCATTGAAATTGCTTGCCCAAGGATTGATTCCGATGGCCAGATGGTTATGGCAGTTTTAGAATCTGGAACTACGCCAAGTGCGCTGGGCTTTAGAGAGCCAACTGGAAAAGTTATAGAACCCAAGGATTTGGATTTGATTGTTGTTCCGGCTTTGGCAATTGACTTTGAGGGTCAACGCCTAGGAAGAGGCGCTGGCTACTTCGATAGATACCTTCAGCACTACACGGGACCAACAGTTGGACTCGTATTCGATGTTGAGTTTCTGCCAGAAGTTCCAAGCGAGGCTCACGATGCGCCAGTAAGCCAGGTCGTGACGCAATCTCGAACCGTGAAGATCCCCATTGCGCGTTAGAATTAGCTAAATCCCACTAATCCGAGAGAACCCATGCCCACCTACAGCTACGTCTGCAAAAAATGCGAACACAGCTTTGATTTGTGGCAGGATTTTGAGGCTGAGGCAGAAACCCTTTGTCCTAAATGCGGCGGAGAACTGCGCAAGGTCTTCGGTCAACTGGGTGTGAGCTTTAAAGGAACTGGTTTTTATCGAACCGACTCTAGGCCAACTGAGTCCAGCAAACCAAAATCTAGTGACTAACCCCAGTGTGGCGGTTTGTCTTCGGCAAGTCTTTGATCGTTAGAGTCCCCTGGATCGCCCCAAGCTGAAGCAGTGTCCTCAAAAGCAGGTTCACTGAGCTCAAAAAGCGGTTGTGCTTTCTTGGTTACCTCTATACCCAGGCTCATAGCAATCGATCTTGCTACCTGCTCAGGGTCTGCAAATAACTCAAAGCTTGGAACTCTCAAATACATCCAGCCCATGGCTTCCAAAAGTGCTGGTCGAAGCCGGTAGCGCTCTGAAAGGTTGTAGCCAAGAATGCCCCAGTCCGGCTCAACAATTGCGGCCTTGTCCCCGACCGAAGCCACAAGCTTGATCCTTGTCGAGAAGTTGGTTCTGGTGGTAACCCCTAGCTTGGTCAAACGAATTGCAAGGTCAGCAATCATCGGGTTTAGATCTGCCTCAAGTCTGATTGGTTGGACCCTTCCAAGCTCATGAATTAGATCACTGAACATCTCAACTCGGGGATTTGCCTTTGCTAGAAGGTCTTTGTTATCCAGAGCACTCACAATAGTCATTTGTTTTCTAGCGGAAACCAGCAGGTTAGCAAGATACCTCTTGCCGTTTGTGTCAGAAAGCTGACCAAGTAGCTTCGGAGCTTGGCCCGTTAGCTCCTTGCCAAACCCAAGGCTAAAGATGATGCGATCGGCAACCCGATGAGCTAACTCTTGGATAGTAGTAATCTCGAATTTTTCTCGGCCATGACTTTCAAAAAATGGATCTAGATCAGCCCTGGTTTTCCTATTGGTCCGAAGAGCGGTCTCTAGCCTTTCAGCGTGCTTCGGGCTCGCTGTTGCAACCAGTAGAGAATCTTGTGGTGTGTAAGTGGCGTGACTGATCACGGCCTGAATTACCATCGACAACTCTTGATCTAAGCTCTCGGGCTGGTCTGAATTTCCTGCCACAACGCGCTCAAACTTTATGTTGCTTTGGCCAAAGTAGCTAGTGGCGGTTGGTTCAAAGATAATGCGGTCTTGATAGAACTCTTTGTTGATGTAATCACCCAACGCCTGGCCTGAAGTTCGATAGCTCCTTCTGAGAACCTCGAGAGGCAGCGACCTCCGGGCAGAGGTAAAGATGGACTCTGGCAAGCGAGCTGACTGGTCCTCTTGGGGTAGGCACTCGATGTTGAAGCCGGTAGCTGCGGCGATTACGTCATCGCCAAAGACCACCACCTGATTAGATCGAACCAACCCAGCGTAGTTTTCGGCGATGGAAGACCCGGCACCATCAAGCACCAAAGTGACATCGAATCTTTCGCCTTTAGCCAAGGTTCTTGGGATCTCGTAAGGAGAAGCCAAAACCACTGGAACCAGCGCTTGGTAAATATTGGGAGCCAGTTGACTCACTTCGGAGATAACCGCGCGCTTGAGCTTTAGAAGTTCTTTCAGGGTCTGGGCCTCCGAAGGGTGATTTTCCAAAGCCTGCTTCCACTTTCCCGAAAGGCCGTAGGCAACGGTTTTGGCTCCGGCAGCAATCAATTCGGTTTCGGTGGCAGCGAATCGTTTTTCAATTTGGACAATCTCATTGCTGTCGGCAGCCAGCGACCTGCCTGATCTTTCAAGTAATGTTTCAAGAGCCGATTTCCACCACGCTAGTTCCAGTTCAGCCTGCAGGTCGTCTTTGCTGGTGTGTAGATTGGCTAGCTCAACAGCCAGCGGGCCAAGCCCCGCTTCCTCAAGTCGCTGGGTAGTCATCGAGCGTTCGTCATAGTTGTCCAATATCTTGGTGTCTTCCGAAAGCGAACGAAGGGTTTTGGTTAGCTCCGTAAGTGGTAAAGATATAAGCGGTGCACTAAGTGTCACATCACTCAGAAGTGCTTGAAGCTCACCGAGTTCACTAACAAATGAGTTCAGTGAAAGCTGGGCTTGCTTGATACCCAATGGAACCTGCGGCGGTTTAGCAACTAGGCAATACTTTCCCCAGGCATCGCGCTGCGATTGAATTTCCTTGAGCGACTGATGCATGTCCGATACGTGCAGTCCTGGGCGAAGGTATTCCTTGGCAAGTTTTTTCAGTCGGCTGCGATTCGCCCCAGACATAATCGACTTGTCTTTTCTTGGTGCGGTAGCCAAGATCAACTCAGTTAGCGGGCGATCAAATACCTCTGGCTTGAACTTGTCCAGCGTTTCTCGAATTTCAATAAATAGCTCAAGGTAATTCACCCAGTCATCCACGCTCACGGCCGGTTTAAACTCGACGGTCTTGGTGAACTCGGCAAGCTGGCTGGAAAGCTCCTGGAAAGTGTTTTCATACAGCGATTTGGCCAGTTTCAGTTTGCCTGGAACATCCAGTGGGTTTTCGAACTTGGCCATGAACCAGGCGGAGTCGTTAGGTCCAACCTCAAACATTCCAAGCTGTTGGGCTTGGCTAAGTAGGGTTCCTGCGAAAGTTAGGTCGCGGTGGCGACCGAGCTGGTCGGCATCTATTCTGGCCTCGTTTAATGGCGCCCTAGGGGATCCAGACAACCGGGCTAGCTCCTCGAGAGCCTGCTCGATGCTGACTCCTAGCTCGCCGTCTACTTTCTCAAAGTCGGCGAAGTAGTTGGCTACTTCTTCTCTGGCGCGATCGCGCCGCGCGGCTAGTTCTGTGTAGTTCACCGGTTGAGCCTTCTCGTTGCGAGATATCGCACTGATCATGTCTAGCCAAGTGGAACTAGATCTGATTCCAAGACCGGGCAATCCAACTTGGGTAAATCTGGTAGCTAGCTCATCCAGAGTCTGTCTTCGAGGTGCCAAGACCAAAACTCTTTTGCCCTGGTGGGCAAGTGCACTAGCAAGAAGCACAACAGTTTGCGTATAGCCACAACCCGGCAAGGTCTCAACCACAAAGCTAGTTCCAGCTAGGGCTCTTGAAACGATCCTGGTTTGAGTGCTGTCGGAATCTGTTACTGCTATTGGGTCCGCGATGCCCTGCTCAAAAGACTCAGCGTTGGAATCCAATTCAGTTAGAAACAGATTTGTAACCGGGTGCTCGAGATCTTGAAAGTCGGCTGCTAAATCACTAGCTGCTGAGGAGAAGTTACCGATAGCCAGCACTCTGCTGAACTCAAGATTTGCTGACTCATCCGTTAGAGAAGAAATGTGATCCAGCACGCGAACTGGAATCGGGTCTGATCCGACCTGGACCATCGATAGCAAATCTTCAGCGTTTAGCTTTACCCCGTAGTGCCTAAGAAGCGCTGGAGCCAACGCTGGATTGACGATGGCTTTTCTGGAAAGACTCAGTTCAAAATCATCTTGCTTAGTTAGAAGGTTCACTGGCCAAAGCAAGATCGGCATCCGAAGCTCATGGCCGTCAGATCGCAGGTCCACTAGCCCGCTTGCCAGGTAGAGACTCTCGATACCAAACTGCTCCGCGAGCGAGTCCTGCTTGTGCTTGATGCGATTAGCGGCGGAATAGGCCCTGGAGAAAGATAAAGAGTCGCGAATCAGGTTAGAAAGTAGGGTTGGCCTGCCGGTAACAAACTGAGCCAAGCCTCCAGGATGAGCTTTCTCGAGATTTACTTGACCGTAGCTGTTGTCTTTGAAGTGACTTAGTGGATCAGTTCCACCAATTTGATTGATTTCTAAAAACCACTGCTCGCGAGTAGGCGCAGACTGATGATCTTGAGTGTCTAGAAAATCGGTCATGACTCAAGACTAACTTTGGGGGGCCTTGATTCTTGGCTACCTCGGCTTGTGTTGAGGTATCTTTGATAGTTCTGGCCCCGTAGCTCAGTGGATAGAGCAGAGGTTTCCTAAACCTTGTGCGGAAGTTCGATTCTTCTCGGGGTCACTTTAGGCGGCGGCAGCAAAAGCTAAGTACTGATCCCACTCCGGTTCGAATCGTTCCGTACCCCGCACCATCCAGATTGTGCCAGCAGGCATCCGAGGTTTGAATTCTAGAGCCCAACCCATTTCAGCCAAGGTGCGATCACCCTTTTTGTTATTGCACCTGAGGCAGCAGGCAACCAAGTTTTCCCAAGAGTCGTCCCCGCCTTTAGATCTGGGCTGAACGTGATCGACGGTTGAAGCCGAGCGCTGACAGTACGCGCAGCGATGAGCATCCCTTCGAAGCACTCCCCTTCGAGAAACCGGAATTACCCGAGATCCTGGAATGCGGACGTAGCGAGAAAGCAAGATTACCGAGGGCAGCTTGTATTCCGAGGTTGCACTTCTTACTAGGTGATTTCCCGCCTGGGCTAAGACGGTGGCTTTTTGGTTTAGCACCAAAATAATGGCTCGCTTGAAGCTGACCACAGCAAGTGGTTCATACCCTGCGTTTAGTACCAAAGTTCTCATTCAAGTTCCTTTCGAATTGACCCACACGGATTGTGGGCGTTCGGTTAGTTAGCTTGATTGCCTGGGCACAAAAAAAGCGCCGTCATAAATGACGACGCGATTTACTTGCCCGGTATCGAACCGATGGGCTCGGGTTGCCGAGATTGGAAGCAGTACTTGGGAAGCATGCTGTTCATCAAAACCCCTAGCCCTTCAATTAGATGACAATTTCTAACTAGCTATAGGTTAGCCGATACAAAAACTATAAGTATCAAAAAGCCAGGCTGTGTTTTAAGTGCTGGCGCCTAGTCGAATGAAATAGTGCCTAGGGTCAAAAATTGGAGCCAGCTTGACTCGGTCGCCAGGCTGAGGGGCGTGATAGAACTGTCCATTTCCAGCATAGATTCCATTGTGGCTGTGATCGTTGAAGATAACTACGTCGCCAGGTCTGGCATCTTCTGGTGACACGACCATGCCAACTCTGGCCTGGGCGGTCACACTGTGGCGAAGCTCAACGCCGAACTGAGCAAACACAAACATCACATATCCTGAGCAGTCAAAGCCTCGTGGATTAGACCCACCAAAGATGTATGGCGTTCCCACGTACTGAGATGCGACCTTCAAAACCTGCTCAGCGCTGACGGAGCTAAATGGAGGGTTCTTGACATAGTCAGCGGCGCTTGGTCCGTTGTATGCCCGGTAGTTACTAATGGTCTGCTGGCGAAGAACGAGTGCTGCGCTTTCGGAAGCGTACTCACCTCTGACAAACTCAACGGTGTTGGCAGCAGCCACGGTTAGGTCCTGGGTACCCTCAGTCTGAATAATGTCTTCGGGGTTAGTGGTCGTAAACCTAGCCATGGCCGCAACCTCTGGGTCATACGCGTAGGCCGGCAAAGCCGAGGTTGCCAGCAAACCCGATGCGGTAAGCATGGTTACGGCCGTTCTGAAAGTTTGATTGTTGCGCAATCTGCCCTGGGCCGAGACTTTGCTCAGGGGCTTTTGCAGCTGGCGTTCGCGCCTAAGGGCTTTTGCCTCCATGCGGAGCACGGCTTTGCGAGCGCGCTTTGAAGACTTGGCTAGTTTTGCCTTCTCCGCTTCGCGCACCGAGCGTCTGGAGCGAATCTCGAAAGATTCCAGGACGTTTATCTCAACGTCTGCCCTGTGCTTGCCTGAACCATTACTGGCCAAAGATGCTACCTCCGCGTTGCTCTAGAGACTTCCGCTAAGAAATCAATCCTGAATCGAAACTATTAGTTCTAAAGATCTGATTTCAGGCTCAAAGCATTTCAGATCCGACTATCGAAATAGGTTGATTTCGCTAGCTGGGCAAGTCTACCCGATGAGCAACTAGGGCTCAAAAACTACGCCCGTTCTGGGCAAACTCGCAGACTACTAAGCTATTGCCATGCCAGAGATCCTGATTCCTAGCCAATTGCTGCCCAAAGATGGGCGTTTTGGCTGTGGTCCGTCCAGGCTTAGACCTGAGCAGATGGCGGAATTGGGCTCAAATGGTTCCATACTTATGGGCACCTCTCACCGCCAGGCTCCTATCAAGAATCTCGTTGCCGAGGTTCAAAATGGCCTGCTTGAGCTTTTTCGGGCACCAGCTGGTTACGAGATTGCGCTAGGAAACGGTGGCTCAACGGCCTTTTGGGATATGGCCGCTTACTCGCTGGCGGAAGGTAATTCCCAAGCCTTGGTACACGGTGAATTCAGTTCCAAATTTGCCAAGTCCCTAGAGGCTCCATTTCTTGGCGAACTCACGGTGCAAAAAGGCGAACCAGGCTCCAGGTCAGAATTTGTTGCTACTTCTTTAACCAATACATATGTATACCCGCAAAACGAGACCTCTACCGGGGTGGTTACCCCAGTAGAACGGCTGGCTGGCGCGGACAGTGAGGCCTTGTTTCTAACCGATGCCACATCGGCAGCCGGAGGGATGGACTTTGATGCCAGCAAAACCGACGTTTACTACTTCTCCCCACAGAAAAACTTTGGCGCTGACGGCGGCATCTGGTTGGCTTTGCTGTCCCCTCGGGCGGCAGAGCGGGCCGAGAAGATAGCTAATTCGGATCGATACATTCCAGAGTTTTTGTCCCTAAAAGCGGCAATCACTCAATCAAGACTGAACCAGACCCTTAATACCCCAGCCCTAGCGACGCTTTTCTTGCTCAACGAGCAAGTCAAATGGATTAACGCCTCTGGAGGCTTGAAGTGGGCAGACGCCAAGACTCGATCCAGCTCCAAAGTGCTCTACGACTGGGCCGAGGCATCTGGTGTGTCGAGCCCCTTCGTTTCAAACCCAGATCACCGCTCCCAGGTAGTTGTAACTTTGGAGTTTGACTCGGGTGTGGATACGGTTGAGCTGATTCGAGTGCTTCGAGCAAATGGAATTGTCGATGTGGACCCGTACCGCGGAATGGGAAAAAATCAACTTCGTATTGCTACATTCGTTGGTACCGACCAAGCTGATGTTGAGTCATTGACAGCGTGTATTGATTTTGTTTTAGAGGAGCTAGCGTGATTAGGTTTCGAGTCAAGGAGCAAGATCGCAAGCCCGATCCAGAACCTATTGAAACTAATGCTCCTTTAGCGGTAATAGTTTTTACCGCAATGTGGGCAGTTGCTTTACTTCTTATCCTTCTTTTTGGCCAGACGCTTTCGAAGCCGCTTCCCGATTGGTGGGCGCTTACCTGCGTCTTTGGTATCGGGCTCGGAATCTACGGTTACCTCAAGGTCCGGGGCAGCTAGCTCCTCGGACTTATTCTTTTCGATCTCAGCACGTCGCTCTGCCCAGGGCACCCAGCTTGGGGCCACAACCGACTCTTTGCCTGGAAGCAATACAACTTCAGACACAGTTGCAGCATCTGATTTTTTGGCTTGGAAGATAACTACATTCCACTCCCAGCCGACATAGCCAGTTAGCTTGGATTCAAATCGGTAGTTTGTGGTGTCCTTATCTTCGGTAGCGGTGCCAAGAAACTTTCCAACTCCATTGGCCGGCGCAGTTTCTTTAGCTGCTTTTTCGGCAAAGGATTGGTGCTGGGGCTTTTTGAGTAGCTTAAGCATCTAGCTCGTCGGCGAGCTTGCGAAGCAAGGTTGCGATTTTTTGGCTTTGGACAGTTTCTGGTTGCTTGCCGCGCTTTAGTCCACCGCTGATGTTATCTAGCAAACGGATCAGGTCCTCAACGATGACCGACATCTCGTCGGCAGGCTTTCTTGACATCTTCATCAGTGATGGTGGCGCCTCGAGAACTCGAACGGAAAGCGCCTGGGCACCTTTTTTGCCATCGACAATGCCGAATTCAACCCTGGTGCCAGGGGTTACCTGAGTCACTCCGTCTAGGAGTGCGCTGATGTGCAAAAAGACCTCTTGGCCTTCATCGGATGCGATGAAACCAAAGCCTTTTTCTTCATCGAAGAATTTCACTTTGCCGGTTGGCATGACTACCTCTTTCTCAGGATTTTTCATTTTACCAAGGGCGACCCGATAAAAACTACTGCCCGAATAATGCCCTGCCTTCAGGGGTATCCTAGAAGGATGACTAAATCCAAGCCTTCTGGACCTTCCCGGCTGGAGACTGTGCTTGCTTACATGGGAGCTGGGATTATTGGCCTTTCTTTACTATCTATAGTCATTACCTTGGTCCGAAGCTTCTTTGGAGAGACCACTAATTTGGCCCTTTTTGCCCAGATACCTCTTATAGCTCTGCCAATTGGGTTCGTGCTTGTCCTATTCCTGTTGTTTCTTTCAGTTAGACGGAAAGGGCGCGAAAACAAGCAGTGAGTGATCTATACCGGTTAGCTCTGGCCTTGAGAAGCGCAGACGACTCAGCCCTGAGTATCTTGGTTCATGAGCGATCACTATCCCTTTCGGAGTTCAAGGATTTCTTTGATCTGGCCCAAGCAGTCCTCACTCCAAAATCGCAAGCCCTGCTTATTTCAAGTCTTTCAAATTCAGAGATAAGTTCACTGCGGTCACTGCTAGCCCAAGAAAAAGTTTCCAAAGAGCAGGTTAGTTTTCTGGCTGGTGATTTATTGGTTTGGAGTTCACAGGAGCCAGTGGTTTACGACTGGCTCGCCGAGCGGTTAAGAGAAAACCCAAGAACTGCATCACTGCGCGTGGTGACCGAACCAATAAAAGCCCCCGATCAAGAATCAATTGACAGAGATTGTGGCATTCATGCCTTTGAAGCCATGCAGTCAATTACCGAATTGATTTTCAGCCTAGATCAACATTTTGTTCGAGAAGTATCTAAGGGCTCGATGGGTCTACCTGATGTTAAGCGGCTCTCTAGCCACCTGGGAAAATCCAAAGAGTACGTAAAAGCGATTCTTGAGTTGGCAAAAGTTTCTGGGATGGTAGCAATTTCAGAAAAACGCTTTCATCCAACAGATTTGGCAGATAACTGGATTAGCTCAGACCCCAAAACCCGCTGGCACATCTTGGTAGACGCCTGGATAGCAATCGTGGGAGCATCCGGATCAAAAGAGTTAGCCCTTCAGCTTTCCCAAAATCCAACTAAGTCGCTGAACGAGCTGGTGGGATCTAGCTTCCCGTTAGTTAACTCTTCGGCTCAATCTCGAATCGGGCGCGTTGCTGAGCTTGCCGATGCCATTGGTTTGTCGGAAAAAGGCTTCGCCGCCAGCTGGCTTGCAAGCGTTCTAGCTGGAAAGGTGGCGGTTGCTATCAAGGCCCTAGAGCAAAGGCTTCCGGCTCAGCAGGAGCGCATTATTGTTCAGGCAGACCTGTCCATTATTGCCCCAGGGCCGCTATCTAGCTCAATCGAGATTGAGCTTCGCAAGTTCACTGACACCGAAAACATTGGGCTAGCAACCGGATATCGGATTTCTCCGCTGAGCATAAGTTGTGGGCTGGAAGAGGGGCTGACCGAGAAACAGATTAGAGGTCTTTTGGAAAAGCTCTCAGGGGCGATCTTGCCGCAACCGGTTGACTACCTTATTTCTGAAACTGCATCGAGGTTTGGTCGGCTCAAAATTTCAGCTACCAATACTGGATCGATTTTGGTTTCAACGGATGAGTTGTTAGCTACCCAAATTCTTATGGATTCTAAATTGAAAACCTTTGGACTTAGAAAATCCGAGGGTGCAATTGTTTCATCGCTTGAACCCGAGACTTTATATCACTCACTTAGAGAAAATGGCTACCTAGCTATTCGGGTCGATGAAAGTGGCAAGGTTATTGCGCCATCGGCTATTCACAAAAACAGTTCTCACACTGCATTGTTCCAAGACCAACTAACAAGACTTAGAAAACAAGATCTTGAAATATCAGACCAAGCTCCAGAATCAGATGTTGATAGAAAGATTCAGCTCGCATTGGCCTCGAAAAGTATCCTGCTTGTTGAAATTAACGCCAACGGTAAAGTTATGAACTTTGTCCTAGAGCCAATTGGTTTAGCAAATGGCAGATTGCGAGCCAGAGACCGCAAGGCTGACATCGAAAGAACACTTCCGGTGTCCGCAATTACCTCGATTGTGATTGGCTAGCTATGAGCGAAGGCCCGCTAATTGTTCAAAGTGATAAAACAGCACTACTAGAGGTCAATCACCCGGCGGCATCCGACGCTCGCCACGATCTAGCAATATTTGCTGAGCTAGAACGAGCTCCGGAGCACATTCACACCTACCGAATCACCAAGCTTGGTTTATGGAATGCTCGGGCCGCAGGCCACGACAGTGACTATGTCCTTGGAGTGCTAGATAAGTACGCCAAGTTCGCTGTTCCCTCCTCGGTTCGAGTGGATATTCAAGAAACCATGGATCGCTACGGAAAACTGGTGATTCGAAGGGATCCTGAAGGTCAACTCCTTCTTACCTGCTCCTCCCCGGCTATTTTGCTGGAGGCTTCCAGAGGGGCAAAAATAGCTGCACTACTGGGATCTAGGCTCTCCGAGGACACCTTCGAGGTGCTGCCATTTGCCAGAGGGGCTCTCAAGCAAGAGCTCCTAAAGCTGGGCTGGCCGGCCGAAGATTTGGCTGGATACACCCCCGGCACCCCGCACGAGATTGCTCTTGCCGAAAACGGCTGGTCAATCCGCGACTACCAGAGCAACGCTGTCAGCAAGTTCTGGGAGGGTGGATCAGGTGTTGTGGTGCTGCCCTGCGGTGCGGGTAAAACCATCGTAGGAGCAGCCGCTATGGCCAAGGCAAAAACCAACACTTTGATTCTGGTTACCAACACCGTTGCCGCCAGGCAGTGGCGAGCAGAACTACTAAAGCGCACAACACTCACCGAAGAAGAAATCGGCGAATACTCGGGTTCTGTCAAACAAGTTAAGCCCGTTACGATTGCGAGTTATCAAATTCTCACCGCTAAGCGAAAAGGTGAGTATGCCCACCTCGAGTTACTAAACGCAAAGGATTGGGGACTTGTAATTTACGATGAGGTCCATTTACTTCCGGCTCCGATTTTTAAGATGACAGCAGACTTGCAAGCAAGAAGGAGATTAGGACTTACCGCAACGTTGGTTCGAGAAGATGGAAAAGAAGGCGACGTCTTTTCTTTGATTGGACCAAAGCGCTTTGATGCACCTTGGAAGGAAATTGAATCCGAAGGATACATCGCACCGGCGGAGTGTTTTGAAATTCGAGTTGATCTTCCAGAAGATGAAAGATTGAACTACGCAATTGCCGAACAAGATGAGCGCTATCGATTGGCTGCAACATCCAAAGTTAAGATTCCTGTCATCCAGAAACTGCTGCAGCGACATCTTGGCGAACCGACGCTAATCATTGGTCAGTACTTGGATCAAATAGACGAGGTAGCAACCTTGCTCGGTGTTCCTAAGATCACAGGTGAAACTCCAGTGAATGAAAGAGAGCGTCTGTTCCAAGCCTTCCGGGAAGGGTCAGAGCCCACCCTGGTAGTGTCCAAGGTGGCTAACTTCTCGGTTGACCTGCCAGAAGCCTCGGTAGCAATTCAAATCTCTGGCTCTTACGGGTCCAGGCAAGAAGAGGCTCAGCGACTGGGGAGGCTGCTTCGCCCCAAGGCGGATGGCCGAACCGCTTCGTTTTACACCCTGATTGCCAGGGACACAGTGGATCAGGACTTTGCTCAAAACCGCCAGCGCTTCCTAGCGGAGCAGGGCTATAGCTACAAAATCCTTGATGTATCAAGCATCTGAGGCACTCAACTAACTCTCAGGTTTCTTTCAGACAAAACTGAGACACTTGAGCCATGACAAAAACCCGAGTTCTAATAGTCGACGACGAACCAAACATCAGGGACTTGCTTGCCACCAGCCTGCGATTTGCCGGCTTCGATATTCAAACCGCCGCCAATGGCACCTCTGCAGTAGCGGCAGTTACCGCGTCAGAACCAGACATCATCTTGCTGGATGTAATGCTTCCAGATATGAACGGCTTCAGCGTTACCAAGAAGCTGCGTTCAGCCGGAATTCAAGCACCAATTCTTTTTCTAACCGCACGCGATGAAGTTGAAGACAAGATCACCGGATTAACCGTCGGTGGCGATGACTATCTCACCAAGCCATTTAGCCTTGACGAAGTAGTTGCAAGAATTCAAGCAATTCTTCGGCGAACCAAATATTCTGATGCAGAACCTGCGGTTATCGACGCTGGTCCAGTTGTCATAAACCAAGATGCTCATGAGGTCAGCGTTGAGGGAACACTAGTTGATCTTTCTCCAACCGAATACAAATTGCTTAGATTCTTGGTTATGAACGCGGATCGCGTTCTAACCAAAGCGCAGATTCTTGATCACGTTTGGGAGTATGACTTTAACGGTGACATGGGAATTGTAGAATCTTATGTTTCTTACCTACGCAAGAAGATTGATCCAATTAGCTCAAGATCGCTGATACAAACAAAACGCGGTGTTGGCTACATCTATAAGAAAAATGACTAATGCCATCAAAGCTTGCTACTGCCTGGGAAAAGGTTTCTCTAAGAAGTAAGCTAACCGGCCTATCCGTTGCAATTATTGGACTACTTCTTCTCGTTTCAAGTTTTGGAACTGTCTCGGTTTTGAGAGCTTACCTGCAGCAAAATACCGATAACTTACTATCTGCCACCGCATCAATTCTTGCCCAGCAAAACCCTGCTGAAATTGAGTCGCGACTAAACGCCAAGAGGCTGACGCTACCTAGGCTGCCAAGTGATTATTTGATTTCCGTGCTTGATGCTCGAGGCGAGACCATTTATCGCATCACGGCCACAGAAGCTTCTGATCTAGAGCTTCCCGAGCTTGGTGTGCTTGATTTGGATGCTGTTTTCCTATCGGCTGGAGTGCCCTTTGATTTAGATGAGAATGGCACCTTGGGGGAAGTGACCATTGACGAGCATGACAGCTGGCGCGTGGTAGCCCAGCCATTTAGGGACTTTAATGGGTCCGTTGTTGTAGCCCTGCCGAACAGCACCAACCTTGAACTGCTTCGCCAATACCGGGCCATCGGTGGGGGTTTTGGTTTCTTGCTACTGGGTCTTAGTGGTCTGAGTATCTGGCTCACCATCGCCCAGGCCCTAAGACCGTTGCGAGAAGTTGAGCGAACGGCCAAGCTCGTTGCCTCTGGGGATCTTTCTCAAAGACTTATTGAGCGTCCTGGCAAAACCGAAATCGCGCGACTGAATAGAAGCCTGAACACCATGCTCGATTCTCTCGAGGATTCGGTTTCATCAAGAAACAAGACCTTGGGCCAGATGCGCCGCTTCGTTGCTGATGCTTCCCATGAACTTCGAACTCCCCTAGTTTCAGTTCGTGGTTATGCCGAGCTATACCGAAAGGGTGCTCTCAAGAAAAAGTCAGAAGTTCAAGAGGCGATGCAACGCATCGAATCTGAGGCAATTCGAATGTCTTCGCTAGTGGAGTCGCTACTTACCTTGGCGCGATTAGATGAGAACCAGCAGTTAGACGCCAAGAAGGTAGACATGATTGAACTTGTGCAGTCAGTTATCCAGAGTAGTTCTGCTACAGACAAGACACTTAGCTTTACGGTTCTGACTCTCAGCGGAGCTAAGTTAGCTAAGGATGAAAAGGTTTTTGCGGAGATCAACGAAAGTCAGATTCGACAAGTTCTAGTGAACCTAATTGAAAACGCCAAGCGCTTTAGTTCCAATAGGTCTTCTATTGAAGTTGGTGTTGGTCAAAAAACTGAGGATGAAGTAATCATCGAGGTGATTGACCACGGCGAGGGTATTCCAAAGCAATTAAGGGACAAGATCTTTGAACGCTTCTACCGAGCAGATAACTCTAGAAACCGCGAGACCGGTGGAACTGGTCTTGGGCTTGCCATCGTGAAAGAAATCGTGCTGTTGCACAAAGGCCGCATCGAGGTTCGAGAAACCCCGCAGGGTGGGGCGACCTTCCGGATAAAGCTACCAGCCAGACACAACTGGGTCTAGCCACTTTTACACAACTTGCATTGCCAGGACTAATCGCCTGTGATTTCTGCCTAATCTAGGGCCCTAAGAAAGGGTCAAAATGGCGCAATTCCAAGTAGATAGCGAGCAGGTGCTCGCTGCCACCGGTCAGATCAATGCAACGATTTCTAGGGTTCAGGCGGAGGTTTCTTCTCTACACAACCAACTGCAAAGCCTGCAGGGTTCGTGGCGAGGAGCCGCAGCTGAATCTTTTCAAGCTTTAGCTAATCGCTGGCGAACCACTGCAGGCGCAGTTGATACTCAGCTATCCGAGATTGGTGTTGCTCTTTCTTTCGCCGCTAATCAGTACCGGGAAATTGAGTACGCCAACCAAAGGTTGTTTTTGGGTTAGAAGCCCATTCCTTCGCCGCCACCTTGTGGCATTGCAGGGGTAGCAGGCTCTGGCTTCTCAGCAACTACCGCTTCGGTAGTTAGGAACAAGCCAGCAATCGACGCAGCGTTTTGCAATGCTGAACGAGTTACCTTCACTGGGTCATTGATGCCAGCGGCAAGCATGTCAACATACTCTCCGGTTGCGGCGTTTAGACCGTGTCCAGATGGTAGGTTTTCAACCTTGTCGGCAACAACGCCTGGCTCAAGTCCCGCGTTGATAGCAATCTGCTTCAAAGGTGCAGAGATTGCAACGCGAACGATGTTCGCTCCGGTTGCCTCGTCGCCTGTGAGCTTTAGCTTGCTGAATGCAGTCTTGCCAGCCTGTAGTAGCGCAACGCCACCACCCGCCACAATTCCTTCTTCAACAGCAGCCTTGGCGTTACGAACTGCATCTTCGATGCGGTGCTTGCGCTCTTTTAGCTCAACCTCGGTCGCCGCTCCAGCCTTGATAACTGCAACTCCACCAGAAAGCTTCGCTAGACGCTCCTGTAGCTTTTCGCGGTCGTAGTCAGAGTCAGTGGCTTCAATTTCGCGACGGATCTGCTCGACTCGGCCAGCAATCTGGTCCTTGTCTCCAGAGCCCTCAACGATTGTGGTCTCGTCCTTGGTGACAACGATCTTGCGAGCGCGTCCCAGCATGGTTAGGTCGGTGTTTTCTAGCTTTAGGCCTACCTCTTCAGAGATAACCTGGCCACCGGTCAAGATGGCGATGTCTTGCAACATTGCCTTACGACGGTCACCAAAGCCAGGAGCCTTGACGGCAACAGACTTGAAGATTCCGCGGATCTTGTTCACGATCAGGGTAGCTAGTGCTTCACCCTCAATGTCTTCTGCGATAACAAGAAGTGGCTTTCCAGCCTGGATTACCTTGTCAACAACAGGAAGAACATCCTTGATGTTTGAGATCTTCGAGTTCACGATTAGCACGTAAGCATCTTCAAGAACTGCTTCCTGACGCTCTGGGTCGGTAACCATGTATGCCGAGACGTAACCCTTGTCGAATCTCATACCTTCAGTTAGCTGTAATTCGATTCCAAAAGTGTTTGACTCTTCTACTGTTACAACACCCTCACGGCCAACCTTGTCAATTGCTTCCGCAATTAGTTCACCGATTACAGGGTCGCCTGCAGAAATAGATGCGGTTGCAGCAATCTGCTCTTTGGTCTCAACTGGCTTGGCGTTTGCCAAAAGTTCCTTGATAACTGCTTCAACAGCTTTCTCAATTCCGCGCTTTAACGTAATTGGGTCTGCTCCTGCTGCTACGTTACGAAGTCCTTCGCGGACAAGTGCCTGAGCCAAAACAGTTGCAGTGGTAGTTCCGTCTCCGGCTACGTCGTCTGTCTTCTTAGCAACTTCTTTAACTAGCTCCGCACCAATTCTTTCGAATGGGTCTTCTAGTTCGATCTCCTTAGCAATGGAAACACCGTCATTGGTAATGGTGGGTGCTCCCCACTTTTTCTCAAGAACGACGTTACGTCCACGTGGGCCAAGGGTGACCTTCACGGTGTCTGCGAGGATGTTTAGTCCGCGCTCTAAGCCACGGCGGGCTTCTTCATTGAAAGTGATAATTTTTGCCATTTTTGGGTTTCTCCCGAAGTTGGTATAAGGATTAGCACTCTATTTGTTTGAGTGCTAACTCAATTTTGGCACTCTAAGGCTGAGAGTGCAAGTGGGTAGGGCATGAGAAAAGCCGCTACCCCGAAAGGTAGCGGCTTTCTCGTGAAGTCTCTAGGTGGTCCTAGATTAGGTTCACGGCGTCGGCCTGAGGGCCTTTGTCGCCGTTCTTTACTTCGAACTCAACGCGCTGGTTCTCCTTGAGCTCCTTGTAGCCATCACCCTGGATAGCTGAGAAGTGAACGAATACGTCCGCCCCACCGTCCTGAGTAATAAAGCCGAAGCCCTTCTCAGCGTTGAACCACTTTACGGTTCCTTGTGCCATTTGTATCTCCTGTTGCCTAGTTTGAATGCGGCTTCGACCAATAGATCTAACCGAGTCGCTTCCAAACCGGGGGATCCAGGAATGCATTACTAAACCGAAAGCTTATGAAGCTAGGGCTTTTTCTACGACCGTTTACTACTCTAGCCTTGATTGGCCTAATAAAGTCAAGTAATTTTTTAGCCCGAAATCGGCTCAACTAGTCGAGGTAGTCCAGACCTACTACTAGCGTTATGGGGTCAGGAAACTGGTCCGAGACGGCAATTATGGAGCCTGGGAACTTGGCCACCAACCCTTCTGCCTCATCTCGAAAGCCCTCATCGGTGATAAAAACCAAGGTGTTTGCTGACGTTGGAGAGCCTGGGTCGGTATCGGCCAAGCTGGCGGTGGAAACGATGTTCCAGCCTTCCTGGGTTAGCTCTTCCCCAACTACCGCAGCAATGTCGGTATCAGTTCCGTCGATAACCGACACCTGAACCTGAGGAACGAAGGGAAGATCTGGCATCATTACGCTCAAATCTGCAATCCTAAGACCCATAAGTCCCCCGAATGCCAAAAATCCCGAAATAGCTGTCAGGGTCAAAAAAGACCGAATGTAATCCATGGCATTTTTTGGGGCAAGGTGCTTTCCCCCGATACCAAGGTTGGTATCGGCTTTTTCCTGCACTTTGTCTTCCATGGTTACCTTTATGAGAATGGGCAATGAGCTTCTATATTGGCACTTGGGGCACAGGAAAGGAAACTGGATATGGACTACCCAGTAAGGAAGTCAGACCAGCAGTGGCGCGAGGAACTAAGCGACTTTGAGTACCAGGTGCTTCGCGAGGCCGGCACTGAACGTGCTTTCACCGGAGAGTTGCTAAACGAGCACCGCACCGGAATCTTCCGCTGTCGCGGCTGCCAGGCAGAGCTTTTCAGAAGCACTACCAAGTTTGAGTCACATTGCGGTTGGCCTAGTTTCTATGAACCAAAAGCTGAGGACGCTGTCGAGCTTTTAGAAGATAGAAGCTTTGGAACAGTGCGAACTGAAGTTAGGTGCCGAGCTTGCGGCTCTCACCTTGGTCATGTTTTTGAAGATGCGCCCCAGACTCCAACCGGTGATCGCTACTGCATCAACTCTGTGAGCATCACGTTTGAAGAATCAAACTAAATGATCATTGGTCTTGGAACACTTATAAACGTTGTGGCAATAATTATCGGAACAGTCGTTGGTGTCCTAGTTGGTAATCGCCTGAGTGAGAAGACTTCACGAGTGGTGACTGATGGCCTGGGTCTTGTGGTCCTGGTGCTTGGTGGACTAAATGTAATGTCACTTCTTGATCAGGAGTTCGTCTCGGCGGTGGGTGCTGGTATCCCGCTGTTGGTAGTTATCGGTGCGATCCTGATCGGCGGGATTATCGGGTCAGCTCTCAAAATTGAGCAGCGGCTTGAGCAACTTGGCACATCATTGCAAAAGAGGTTCGCCGGGAAAGGAACAAAGGGCTCGAAAGAGAAGTTCATCACGGGCTTTGTGAACGCTTCATTGGTGTTTACAATCGGCCCACTAGCAATTCTTGGAGCTTTGAGTGACGGACTGGGTCAGGGAATTGAACAGCTAGCCACTAAATCAATCCTTGACGCCTTTGCATCGTTGGCTTTTGCCGCCAGCTTGGGTTGGGGTGTTGCTCTATCGGCAATACCGGTTGGGATCTGGCAAGGCCTGATAACAGTGCTGGCCTTCTCGGTTGGTGCGGTGGTTTCAGCTCCAATAATCTCAGCGCTAACGGCAACAGGCGGAGTGTTACTACTTGGAGTTGGCCTTAGATTGCTGCAATTGCGTCAAGTGGCTGTTGGAAACATGTTGCCGGCTTTGATTGTGGCTCCGCTAATCACGCTTTTATTGATGGCTATCTAGCCAGAGGTAATTCTGGGGCCGACCAGGGGACTTGAACCCCTAACCCCCGCATTACAAGTGCGGTGCGCTACCAATTGCGCCAGGTCGGCCTGCACCTAGCTTGGCTAAGTACCGCTCTAGCCTATCCAAAAACCCGTTCTAGCAGAATTTCCTAGTAATAGAAGACATCGTCGAGTGTCACGGTCTGTAACTTGCGCTGCTTTAGCAGCTTTAATAATTCATCAAAGACCGACTTTGGGGTCCTTGCGTTGAAGTGATCGAGCAAGATGTTGCCGTTTTGTAGGTATTTATTGCCCAGTTGAACTATTGAATTTCGTCTTTGGCTTGCGCTGTCCCCCAAAGTTCCACTCCACATGATTGGGCTTGTGTATCCAATTTCGCTGGCAATAGAGGCAACCCTGGAATCGATGTGACCGTAGGGTGGTCGAAAATACGGCTGGGCCTTTACACCGAAGGTATCTTCGATGAATTTTCCGCAACGAGTTAGCTGTTCAACAATTTGCGAATTGGAGGATTCTCTAAGGCTTGGATGAGAGTGAGTGTGATTTGCTACCTGAAGATTACCGGCATCAATTAACTCTTGGACTTGAGCTCTATTCGAAATCCATCCGGGGTATTGCGAGGTAACAAAAAAAGTCATGCGAAGATCATGCTCCTGCATGAAATCCAGATAGTCCTCAATCCCCTCAGTGCTGGCTCCATCATCCACGGTCCAAGCAATGCGCTTTACATTTGAGACTGGCAGGGTTGCAATTTTTCCCTCAGGTAATTGCTCGCGACTAAATCCAAATCTTCCAAGCTGATTCTTTACTTCTCCGTCGATTGCCCTCTCGGGCACCAAAATGGGTGGCTTGGCTGATTGGTTAACGTCGGGAAAGAAAAACCCCGCGGCACTGGCCGCGAGGAATTCTCTTCTGAGCAATTTTTTCCCTACTCGGTGGTTTCAGCCGTGACTAGTTGCACAAATTGTGCAAAGCGAGCTGGGCTTGCTAACTCATCACCAGTCGCCCAAGTGTATTGCTGACCATTAACAAAAATTCCTGGGGTGCCAGTAACTCGAAGTTCAGTTCCTGGTATTGGCTCGGAAAGTGCACGTTCAGTTGCATCCTTTATAAACGATCCAAACATTTTGGTGTTGATGCAGTTACTTACCTCTTCGGTGTTTGTTACTCCAACTTCTTGCGCAAAGGCTATCAATTCGGAATTTTCTGGTCCGCTCGCCCCTTCAGCCGGTTGGGATTGGAACAGCCTGGTGTTGTACTTGAAGAAATGATCTGGTGAGTAATCAGCTACACACAAAGAAGCGTTAGCTGCTCTGGAAGAAAAGGCGTTTGGTGAGCCGCGGCCATCTAGGAAAGATAGTGGGTGTATCTCCATGGTCGCAGCACCAGTAGAAACCCAGTTTTCTAGCTGGTCGGAGTTAGGGAGTTCAAAGATTGCACAAATTGGACATTGGTAATCGATGTAGATCTTGATCTCAACCGGGTTTGTCTGGGTCATTGGTGGAGTGAATTCTGGGGTGTAAACCTTTAATCCACTTCCGACTTTTACGCCGTCATTAAAGCTTGCGTTGACCGGAACGGCCTGTGACTGGGTGCTAGCTGAGAAGACCGTGAATGCAATGGCACCGGTGGCCACTAAAACAGAGGTAACGATACCGATCTGGATAAGGATACGGTTTCGCTTATCCCCTTTCTTCTGCTGCTCTCTCATGGCTTTAGCCTTCGCGCGAGCGGCTTCACGTTGTTCTGATCTGGTAGGTCTTGGGGTGTTTGAGGTCATTTTGGTAGTTTACAGGACGATTCTTGGCCCAGCTGGTTATGGCTGGCTTGGATTCTGGTGGGATACTTGAGTAAGCCTTCGGAGGCTTCCGATGGTGAATTCACAAAGGATCGTCCGGCACGTACCTGCCGGTGAAGGAGCACTAAATTGGCAACAGTTAAATTCGAAAAGGCCACCAGAACCTATCCAGGTGGAACTACCCCTGCAGTTGACTCAATAGACCTAGAAATCGCCGACGGCGAGTTTTTAGTTCTAGTTGGACCTTCCGGTTGCGGAAAGTCAACGACTCTGCGAATGCTTGCAGGTCTTGAAGAAATAAACGGCGGCAAGGTTTACATCGGTGATCGAGATGTCACTAACATCCCACCAAAAGATCGTGACATAGCAATGGTTTTCCAAAACTATGCTCTTTACCCACACATGACAGTGGCAGAGAATATGGGCTTTGCGCTCAAGATTGCTGGTGTTGCAAAAGAGGAGAGAGCGGCCCGAGTTCTTGACGCAGCAAAGTTACTGGATCTTGAACCTTACCTAAACAGAAAGCCGAAAGCTCTCTCCGGTGGTCAGCGCCAGCGTGTAGCGATGGGACGAGCAATTGTTCGTCAGCCTCAGGTTTTTCTAATGGATGAGCCACTCTCAAACCTTGACGCCAAGCTTCGCGTTCAAACCAGAACTCAGATTGCATCGCTTCAGCGCCGCTTGGGAGTAACAACTGTTTACGTAACCCACGACCAGGTTGAGGCCATGACCATGGGAGACCGCGTAGCGGTTTTGAAAGATGGAGTTTTGCAGCAAGTTGCCACCCCACGTGAGCTTTACGAGGCTCCAAAGAACGTGTTTGTTGCCGGTTTCATTGGCTCACCAGCCATGAACTTGCTTGACGCCGAGATCGTCGACGGTGGCGTGAAGTTTGGAAACACTGTGGTTTCGATTCCAAGCAACATCCTTTCCAAGACCAAGGCCAAGAAGGTAACTCTTGGTATCAGACCAGAAAACATCGATGTTTCAAACTCCAAGGGAATTTCTGTGGAGATTGACGTGGTCGAGGAACTTGGATCCGATGGTTACCTATACGGTCGAGCCAAGCTCGATGGTGGAGAAATTGAACTGGTTGCTCGCGTTGATGGACGCGACCACCCGCACAAGGGTGAGACAGTGTTTCTCACCCCAGAAGGTGGCATCATGCACATCTTCGACGTGGAAACAGGAGAGCGTCTTAACTAGCGCAACATGACCCAAGCACTTGATATAACGGCTGCCACGGTCGATCCGGCTCTGCTGGATCTTCCGTGGCATTTGCCGTTGGAAGATTGGCCCGAAGAAAACATCGCGGCTTTACCCAAGGGGCTTTCTAGGCATACTGTTCGCTTTGCTCACCTTAGCGGACACGTGATTGCAATTAAGGAAACACTTCCCGATCTTGCTAGGCGAGAATACGAAATGCTAAAAGAGCTTCAAAAACTAGACATTCCTTGCGTAGAGCCATTTGCAAATATCAGAAATCGACGCGATAAAGACGGTAACGAGTTGCCTGCCGCGCTAATCACAAGACACCTAAAGTTTTCACTTCCCTATCGCGCGATGTGGTCACAGGGCCTTCGTGCAGAAACAGCAACTAGGTTGGTTGACGCACTAGCGGTACTTCTAGTGAGATTGCACCTCGAAGGATTTTTCTGGGGAGACGTATCGCTTTCAAATACACTTTTTAGACGTGATGCCGGTGCATTCGCTGCATACCTAGTAGACGCAGAAACTGGTCAGCTGCACGAATCAGGATTATCTGCTGGTCAGCGCGAAAACGATTTAGAAATTGCGCGCATAAACATTGCGGGCGAACTAATGGATCTGGTAGCCAGCGGTCGAGCAGGCGAAGGCGTAGATCCAAACGCCACAAGCGAAAGAATCGTAAACAAATATCACGATCTTTGGAAAGAGTTAACAGCCGCTGAAGTATTTGACAAAGATGAACGTTGGAGAATAAACCAAAGAGTAGAAAAACTAAACGCTTTGGGTTTTGACATTGAAGAGCTAATGATCAAAGCCGACGCAACTGGAAATAGCCTTAAGATTCAACCTAAGGTAGTAGACGCAGGTCATCACACCAGAAGGTTAATTCGACTAACTGGTTTGGATGTTCAAGAAAACCAATCTCGCAAATTACTCAATGACCTAGACGCCTTTAGAGTAAAAATCGATCCTGAAGGCGACGAAGAAGTTCTAGCCCACCGCTGGCTTAGCCAGGTATTTGAGCCCGTAGTAAAGGCCATTCCCCGCGAATACTCAAGGCGCTTAGAGCCAGCCGAGGTTTTCCACCAGGTGCTACTTCACCGCTGGGAGCTGGCCGAGAAGCTGGATCGCAAGGTTCCAATGGAAGAAGCAGTTAATTCCTACGTTGTGAACGTCTTGGCTCACCGCAGAGATGAAGAAGCGCTAATTGCTCCTGTGACTGAGGCGATCACTTTGCCAACCGCAATCCCTTCAGGAACTATTGAAGTGGATGAAGATGAGGAAGGCGACTGGCGAGATAAGGTCTAGAGCTTGGCTTTAGAGCTTAGGTCTAGATTTGGAAATCTCGTAAAGCGCAACCGAGGCCGCAATTCCGGCATTCAAAGACTCGGTTTCTTTGGCAATCGGGATAGATAAAACCGCATCGCAGTTTTCCTGAACCAAGCGAGATAACCCTTTTCCTTCTGAGCCAACTACCAGAACCAGTGGTTCATTAGATAAGTTGAATTTTGGTAGCGACATATCTCCCCCGCCATCTAAGCCAACGACAAATACTTTTCTTTTCTTGAATTCCTTAAGTGTCGCGTTTAGATTTGCTGCTAGAGCAACTGGAACTCTTGCCGCCGCACCCGCGGAAGTCTTCCACGCGGAAGCGGTTACTCCAGTTGACCTTCGCTGCGGCAAAATAACACCGTGGCCACCAAACGCTGCCACGGAACGAATAATCGCACCAAGGTTTCTAGGATCTGTGATTCCATCAAGAGCAACAAACAGTGGTGTTGCGCCTCGCGATAGAACTTTATCGAGCAGCTCCATCGGGTGGGCGTAGTTGTATGGAGGAACTTGCAGTGCAACTCCCTGGTGAACGGAATCAAATCCAGTTAGCCGATCAATTTCTGGACGGGTAACTTCGCTGATTGGAATCTTTCGCAAATTGGCAAGGGTAACTGCCTCCTTGACTCGATCATCCATTTCAATTCGAGAGGCAAGATACAAGGTTGTTGCGGGCACTTTGGCACGCAGGGCTTCCAGTACTGAGTTTCGACCCGATAGAACCTCGAAGCTCTCTGTTGCCTTTGTGATGCGCTTTCCCTTGCGGGCAGCAGCCCCTGCAACACCCGCAGTTTTTGGCCCAGAGGCAACAAACTCACCCTTACGGCCTACTAGAACCCCCGCAGCTTTTTTCTTGTCCGCAGACCTTTTAGCTCGGAAGGCTTTGTGACCTTTGCGATCTTCGGCCTTGGGGGTAGGGCCTTTGCCCTCGAGTCTTTTGCGGCCATGGCCACCGGTGCCAACGCTTGGTCCCTTTTTGCCTTTAGCCGATCCTGGTCTTGCAGCTTTACTAGGCACCTAGGCTCCAATTGGTTGAACCGGCTTCATCCTCAAGGATGATTCCAGCTATCTTGAGCTGATCACGGATGCGATCAGAAGTTTCAAAGTCCTTGTTCTCTCTTGCTAGTTTTCTTTGCTCAATCAGTGACTGAACCAATTTTTCTAAGGCTGAAAGAGCCTCATCCGATGATCTCTTAGTTTGCCAGATCGCATCTAACGGGTTGATGTTCAGCACGTTCACTATACCTAGCACTGCAAAATAGGCATCGGCCGCATCTTTCATATTGTCGGAATCCAAAGCTGTATTTCCAGCCCTGACAGTTTCGTGCAGCACTGCAAGGGCTGATGGCATATTGAGATCGTCATTCATGGCATCAATAAATTTCTTGGGTAGCGAGCTAGCTACCGATGCGGATCCCTCAAGTGTTTTACTCTCAGCTAGCTTGCGGCCGGCACGTTGCAAGAAAGAAGCGATTCGTTCAATGGCGGCTTCTGCTTCTTGAATCACACCTTCGTTGTAATCCAAAACAGAACGGTAGTGGGCAGAACCTAGGTAGTAACGAAGTGCCAATGCATTTGAATCGGTTAGAACATCACTTACCAAAATCGAGTTACCGGCAGACTTACTCATCTTTGCACCGGCAACATTTACCAGCCCGTTGTGTAGCCAGTAGTTCGCGAACTCATGACCCACGGCGCGAGATTGGGCAAGCTCATTTTCGTGGTGTGGGAAACGAAGATCTAACCCGCCGCCGTGAATATCAAACTGAGTGCCTAGGTACTTAACGCTCATTGCAGAACACTCGATGTGCCAGCCAGGTCTACCTCGCCCAAACGGCGAATCCCAGGAAGCACCCAACGGCTCAGAGTCTTTGTGGGCTTTCCAAAGAGCAAAATCTCTAGGGTCTTTCTTGCCTCTGGAATCAGCTTCAGTGTCTGCAATTAGGTCATCTTTGGCTTGATTCGTTAGCTCGCCATAGCTTTTCCAGCTACTTGCGCTGAAGAAAACATCAGCTGAGTTCTCGACCTGGTAAGCGTGACCCTTGGAAATTAGTAACTGAATGAGCTCAGTCATTTCGATGATGTTGCCAGTTGCCCTTGGTTCATAACTGGGTGTTCCGATGTTGATCTTGCGATAGGCGCTAGCAAAAGCCTGTTCGCATTCAAAAGCTAGACCCCACCAAGATCTTTTCTCTGCCTTGGCGTTATCCAAAACCTTGTCATCGATGTCCGTGACGTTTCTAATCAGAGTCACGTCATTACCAAGAGTTTGGAACCAGCGAACTAGCTGGTCATAAACAAGTGCTGATCGCAAGTGACCTAGGTGAGGCATCGACTGGACCGTGGGTCCGCATAGGTAAATTCCAACCTTGCCTTTTTCTAAAGGTACGAAGTCCTTTAGAGACTGGGTTTTGGAATCAAAGAGCTTCAGGTTCACGAGCCCAAGCCTACCTTTCGCACCAAACTGGTGGCCACAGCCGCTAGCCCCTCGTCGCTTCCCAAAAATCCCATCCCATCGGTGGTGGTAGCTGAAACACTCACCGGAGCACCAATAATGGCCCCAAGATGAGTTTCAACTTCCAATCTTCTTGGTGCAAGCTTTGGTCGATTTCCAATTAGCTGTACGGAAACATTCACTGGCTCAAAATCTTGATCTTTCAATAGCTCAAGTGTCGCCTTCAGGAAGACTTCACCTGAAGCACCTGAATACTCAGGACGGTCTACTCCAAAATTCGACCCTATGTCGCCAAGGTTTGCAGCTGACAACAGTGAGTCAACAATTGCGTGGGAAATAACATCGCCGTCGCTGTGACCTTCCAGGGCTAGTTCCCCTGGCCACTCCAAACCTCCAAGGTAAAGAGTCTTGGACTTGTCCTCGCTGTAGCGATGGGCATCCGAACCAATGCCGGTTCTGGCGTGAGCCAATAGATATGTCTGCGCTCTCTCGAAATCCTCGGCGGTAGTGATCTTCATGGCTTGTTCTTCGCCCTCGATCATCATGACGGTGCCACCAATTGATTGAATAAGTGCAGCGTCATCAGTGAATTCTTGCGCCGCCCCCACATGTGCTGCTACCAAAACGCTTGCTGGGAATCCCTGCGGTGTCTGGGCGCGAACCAGATCTGATCGTTCGATTGTTTCTTGAATTACATCGCCTTTGTACCTTTTTATTGTGTCCGCAACATGCAGTGCTGGAATCACGCCAATCTGGTTGTCAAATACCGCTTGCGCTACCCGATTAAACAAATCGGTGGACGCTAGCGATCTAGCCGAGTCGTGAACCAAAACAATGCCGATGCCACCTGCCAGAACAGCCAAAGACTCAGAAACTGATTGCTGTCTGGTGGCGCCTCCAACAACCACTCGAATATCTACACCTTGGTTAGAAAGCTGTTTTTCAAATTCAAGAGTCTGGGTTAGGTGAGATTCTGGAACAGCAATGATTAGCTGCTTGAGGTTGTCGGTTGCGAGCGCGCGGAAAACGCTGTGTTCTAGAAGTGATTTTCCGGCTAGTTCAACGAAAGCTTTAGGGGCTTTAGCACCTAGGCGCTCACCCTTACCTGCAGCTAGTAGCACCACCGCTACTGAGCGTTGGGTCATCGTTCTGGGCTTTCCTAGGAAGCCAGAACTTGATCTAGCAAGACACCGGCTTTTTCTTCGTCGGTCTTTTTAGCAAGAGCTAGCTCTGAAACTAGAATCTGACGGGCCTTAGCAAGCATGCGCTTTTCACCAGCAGAGAGTCCGCGGTCCTGGTCTCGTCTCCATAGATCTCTTACAACTTCAGACACCTTGACTACGTCACCGGAAGCTAGCTTTTCTAGGTTGGCCTTGTATCTTCTGGACCAGTTGGTTGGCTCTTCAATAAACTCAGCGCGCAATACATCGAAAACCTGCTGAACACCCTTACGGTCGATGACATCGCGAACACCCACCATCTCAACATTGGCGGCTGGGACCCAGATTGTTAGGTCACCCTGGGCAACTTTCAGCTGAAGGTACTTTTGGGTAGCGCCACGGATGTTTCGGTTTTTAACCTCAACGATTTTTGCTGCGCCGTGATGTGGATAAACGACGGTTTCGCCAACCTCGAACTTCATGTGTTGGATTCCCTTCAGAAACCACTATTTTACCACAGCTAAGGCCTTTATTACTGCCGTAAACTAGTAACTAATGCCCAATTAGGAGGATCATTGCTAGTTCGTCGGATCACAATCGCCTTGGCAGCCGCAGCCATGACACTTGGCTTGAGCGCCTGCAGCCTGACCGGCAACGTGGCTTCTTTAGATCCTTACTCCCCCAGCGACGGCCAGCAAATTGACCTTGAATCCTTGAAGGCTCGTAACTTTATCTACCTGGTGGGCGATAGTGGTCGAGGCTTCTTGATTGGCTCCCTGGTGAGCACAGCAACTTCGGACATCCGAGTGAAGCTTCAGTATGTGGACCCAGCAACCGATGAGCGAACAGAAGTCTTTTTTGATGTTCCAGCCGGATCCAAAATTGACTTTGGCTATAACGGGAACCCCGCGGTCGAGCTACCGGTTGTTGAGGTGCCTGGTCAAACTGCAAAGTTCTTCTTGTTAGAAAGCGACAGCATTAGCGGAACAATCCAAGTACCAGTTTTGGATGGAACCCTCTCTGAATATCAACTGCTACTAGAGCAGCTAGAAGCACAGCAGCCTGAAGAGACGCAAGAGAACTAAACTTCGAGCTTGTAACCCAAGCCTCGAACTGTCTGAATGTACTTCGGTCTAGCAGGATCTTCCTCAACTTTTGAGCGAAGTCTCTTGATGTGGACATCCAAGGTCTTGGTGTCACCAAAGTAATTTGATCCCCAGACGCGATCAATAATCTGGCCTCGGGTCAAAACGCGATTTACGTTTTCCATCAATAGCTCGAGTAGCTCAAATTCTTTGAGTGGCAAAGTCAGCGAATTCCCATTTAGCGTCACCACGTGGCGATCAGAATCCAAGCGAAGCTCACCGGCAATCAGCACTGACTCCACTGTTATTGGAGGCTCCACCTGTCTTCTCAGAACTGCCTTGATTCGGGCCAGCAGTTCCCTGGTTGAATAAGGCTTAGTAATGTAATCGTCTGCTCCAATTTCAAGACCAACAATCTTGTCGATTTCAGAGTCTTTGGCTGTGAGCATGATGATTGGAACATTGGAACTTTGCCTAATCTGTTTGCAAACCTGGTTACCATCAATTTTTGGAAGCATGAGATCGAGCAAGATTATGTCAGCTCCTGATTTCTCAAAGACCTGTATTGCTTCTTCCCCATCTACTGCTATCGATACCTCGTGGCCTTCCTTTTCTAGGAAAAACACCAGAGCCTCCCGAAGGGACTGCTCATCTTCAACAACCAAGACTTTGGCCATTACTTTCCTTCCCTAACTAGGTCGATGGTGCCAGTTGCCGGATCTGAGGCTGTTGCTAGCGGAACTCGAAGGGTGAAGGTCGACCCAACTCCCACCTGAGAGAAAAGCTTTACCTCTCCGCGGTGAATCTTGGCGACGTGCTTGACGATGCTAAGACCAAGGCCGGTGCCTCCGGTTTCTCTTGATCTCGAGGGATCGGCTCGATAGAAGCGTTCAAAAATTCTCTCCTGATGCTCCGGAGGGATTCCAGAACCTGAGTCTGTCACCGCGATTTCAGCAATCGAGTCTTTAGTGCTGCAGCCAATTCCAACACTGGTTCCCTGATCCGAGTAACTGATTGCATTTTCAACAAGATTCTTTACCGCGGTGATCAACATTTCTTTGTTTCCAAAAACCTCGAGTGGTGGAGCTTGTTCTGTAACTAGTCTAATTCTTCTATTTGCCGCAAGCTGTTCGTTTCGATCAATTGCCTCAGCAACAACCTCATTGAGGTCAATTAGCTCTGCGTCAGCAATTACCTCTTCAGACTGAAGCCTAGAAAGTTTGATGATGTCCTGAACTAAAAAGGTGAGTCTGCTGGATTCTTTATTTAAACTGGCCGCAAACTTTGACACAGCAGCTCGGTCATCGCCTGCTTCTTGAATTGCTTCTGACAGTAAAGCAATGGCACCAATCGGTGTCTTGAGCTCATGGGAAATGTTCTCGATAAAGTCTCTTCTGGTTTTATCTAAGCGAATGTCACTGGTTCTATCCTCGAGAACCAAAACAACATAATCTCCCGAAACTAATTTTGCTTTTGCTGCCACCGAGACTTTTTCTTGAGCCAGACCAACTCGTAAGATCCCCTCAAAGGATTCAATCTCTGATCCGGACCGGGCACGTTTGACTAGGTCAACAGTTTCAGCATGAACCAGCAAGCCGCGCGCGACAAGACCGTAAGATTCGGCCCAGCTGTTTGTACCGACGACTTTGTTGAATCCGTCTACAACAATTCCGACGGAACCCATTAGCTCAAGAACTTCTGCCACCAGATCGGGAAATGAATCTGGTTCAGCCTCAATAACGCGTGAGGACCTTTTCCCGAGATACCAGCCCAAGGCGGTTGCCACTGCTGCAGCAAGCGCCCCAGCCAGAATGATTGCCTCAATGCCAAAAGTGTTCACATTGTTAACCATATGACCCGCTTAAGCGCTCAAAGTGCCAAAAACCTTGAAAATAGCGGTAATTTTGAACTGGGTTTGGTGTTTATTTGGCTTCCGTTAACCAACGGGTGGGATATTCACTAAGTAAATCCAAGAAGGGAAACAAGCCATGCGCGAGGTATTTCAGAGTGAGCTCCGAGAGGTTCAAGATCGCCTGGTTGAGATTTCCCAGTCCGTGGCCGTAATCATCGATAAGGCTACCCAGGCATTTCTAACCAATGACGTCTCTCAGGCCGATCAGGCATTGGCGCTGTCCGAGACCAACGAGGAAAAAGCCCTAGCCCTAGACGAGCTAGTCATTCGAATACTTGCTCGCCAGTCACCGGTTGCCAGAGACCTAAGGGTTTTGGTTTCAGCACTACGAATTAGTGCCAGCCTGGAGCGCATGGGTGCACTAGCTAGCCACATTGCTTCAATTGCCCGTTACAGATACCCCGGATCTGCTGTTCCAGATGCGCTACGAAAGACTTTTGAAGAAATGGGTGCGTTAGATATTCAGCTAGCCAAGAAGCTTTCTGAGGTTTTGCAAAACGCTGACGTCGATCTGGCTCGCGCCATCAAATCGGAAGACGAGAGAGTGGATGAGCTTCACAGGAGCGTTTTTGATGTGGTGTTGGCGGAGGACTGGAAAGAAAACGCCATGTTCACAGTTGATGTGACTTTAGCAAGCCGCTACTTCGAGCGCTTCGCAGACCACGTTGTAGACATCTCAAGCAAAGTCACTTACCTAACCACGGGTGAGTGGAACGACACCGAATAGTCCTTTACTTTTTGCCCTGGTTGGCAACAGCTGCTTGTCCAGCTGCTGCAGCTGCAGGGTCTAGATATTCTCCGCCTTTGACTATTGGCTTGAAGTTGGCGTCTAATTTATAAACCAAAGGCATACCGGTTGGAATGTTTAACTCCGCGATGTCCTCATCGGAAACCCCATCAAGTAGCTTCACAAATGCACGTAGCGAGTTTCCGTGAGCGGTAACCAACACAGTCTTTCCTGAACTTAGGTCCGACTTGATTTCTTCCCAGATTGGAAGGAATCTAACCAAAACGTCTTTGAGGCATTCAGTGCGAGGAAGATCGCTCCCTAAATCTTTGTAACGCTTATCGCCGGACTGCGAGTACTCGTCCCCGTCCTCTATTGGGGGTGGCGGAACATCAAAGCTTCTGCGCCATAGCTGGAATTGCTCAGGGCCGTAAGTCTCCAAAGTCTGAGCTTTGTCTTTGCCCTGCAAGGCTCCGTAGTGTCGCTCATTTAGTCTCCAAGAGCGCTTAACGTCAATCCAGCCGCAATCGGCGATGTCCAAAGCTATGTTGGCAGTGTTGATGGCCCGCTGTAGTAAAGAGGTATAAAGAAGGTCTGGCTCCAGGCCAGATTCGGCTAATAGCTCTCCTGCCCTTTTGGCTTCTTGCCTGCCCTGGTCACTGAGGTCAACATCAACCCACCCGGTGAACAGGTTCTTCTGGTTCCAGGTGCTATTACCGTGGCGAAGAAGTATGAGCGTGTGTTGACTAGTCATTATTCTCCAAGTTTAGGCGCTTTGCTTGCGCCACCTAGTTTGAGGCGAGGAAGTTTGGGAACCTCAACCACTTTGCCAGCTGACTGCGGAACAATGATCTCCTGAGTGGCTGCAATTAATCCCCCACTGGAGCTAACTTCTAGCGAGGCATCTTCAGCAACCGAACGAGAGATAACCGCCAAGGCAATCGGTCCCATTTCAAAGTGCTGCGCTGCAGAGGTTATCTTTCCAACAACTTTGTCTTGGCCGGATACTCTGACCTCATCGCCAACATCTGGCAGTGAATGCTCCGAGCCGTCCAGGTGTAAGAAGGTTAGTCTTCTTGGAGGATGACCAAGGTTGTGAACTTTAGCTACTGATTCTTGACCTCGATAACAACCCTTAGACAAATGCACAGCGGTTGATAGCAAATCCAACTCGTGTGGCAGTGACTTATCGTCAATCTCTGATGCGGCAAGCGGGCGTCCTGCCGCTACACGAATTGCATCAGCAGCCATGGTTCCGGCAAGGCTAGCCTTAGACAACAAACGATCTAGCTTGCTGGCTTCGACAAGATGCTCGAACCATGAGTACTTAACTTCCCTAGTCGAGTATCGATAACCGCCGGGAGTTACTCCTGGCCATCCGTCTTTCCAAACCAGCGGTTGAGAATTAGAAACAAAGGCCAGTTCTGGCTTTGGCTTGGTTATACCCACAAGAGCAAAATCAGCGGATCGATCAGTAAGCTCAACTTTCATTCGAAACAGCATCTTGCTAAGCCAGGAAAGAAGTGCTTCGGTGTTTTCTTGATTCACCATCAACCAACTTGTTTCACCATCATCAATGATCTTGATCAGTTGTTCGATGTGACCCTGTGGGTCAAGTAGCAAAGCTTCGGCGGATTCGCCAGGATTTAGGTTCTTGAGATTTTGACTGAGAAGTGAATGCAACCAAGTCAATCGATCAACGCCAGAAACGCAAATGATCCCGACTGCATCCATTAGGCACACCGAATCACCTTCGAACAGACTGCGCTGCTCGATCATTGGATTACCGTAGTGCTGTTTTACTTGCAACTACTGGGCCCTTTCGAGTCTTGCCGAAGCATGAGAGGCCATTGGGTTTCCAAGGGCTGCGATATCCCATACCCACAGCAGAGCACCTTCGACAAGGCCAAACATGCGTGTTGCAGCTCGATAGTCTTTCGATGATTGTGATCTCAAGACCGCATCAGTTGCAAGATCTACTCGCGCGCCTTTGATTTGACCGATGTATAGCTCACTGATGCCACTCGGATGCAAAATCGATGCTTCAATGTCAAAGCCGCCGTCTTTGTTTCGAAGAGTCTCGAGTTGCTCGTGGGTGGTAATCGATTTAGCTCCAGTTCCTGGAAGAAGTCCTGGCCCGTGATCAGAAGACTCTGGGGTCTTTGCTAATCGCCAAAAGCCAACTTCGGTTGGTAGTGAAGTTCCGTCGCTCAGGGTGGATTTTGAGACGTAGCCCAAGACAGATTGATTGTCGTAGGAAAACTCCACAGATTGAGTAAATTCCTGGTCAGCTTTGTCAGCGTTGTGAGTGTAGGAAATGACTCCTGAACCGGACCACTTTCCTACCAGGAAGGCGAAGGGGGTTAGTTCCAGGGGTAAGCCCTCTGGCACAACCAACAACTATTTTTGTCCTTTAAATAATTTGTAAAGAACCAAAATAGAAACCGAGCCTATGGCCAAAGCTGCCAAAACCAAAAGGCCAGTGAAAAAGATTTCAAGTGCAAGCATGATCCCAGTCTAACTTGCCAAAAACACGTAGGCAGTAGCGATGGCCAGGATCAGATAGCTTCCGCCGCCCACGTAGACCAGCTTGCGAACAATGCCTTCAGGCTTGGCCCGAAACAGGTGGTACAGCGAGACCAAAGCGACCGAGCCGGCAAGGATTGTGCCGAACCACTCTGGAGCCGTGAGTGCCACCTGGGATGCGATTGCCCAAACAGCTAGCACGGCAACAATTACCCAGATGCTTAGGATTTGACCCCACTGTTTGGACATATCTCAATCATGCCTTAGCCACCTGCCGTGCGGGCTAAACTTGGCACAAAGATTTGGGGTGTGAGATGGCACAGCTACTGGTTTTGACCTCAGCGTCAGAACAAGTTGCCCTGCCTGCCCTCTCGCTTCTGAGTCATCGTGTCAGATACATACCCGCAGAACCCGCGAGTCTGGTCAATGCCCCAGAGCATGACCTAGTTTTTCTTGATGCTAGAAAAGACCTTGCTTCAGCAAAAGCCATGGCGCGAGTTCTCATCTCTACTGGAATCTCCACACCGCTGATTGTTGTTTTGGCCGAGGGTGGCCTTGCTGCGATGAATCACGAGTGGGGCTCGAATGACATAATTCTTGACTCCGCAGGTCCAGCAGAAATTGAAGCACGTATTCGACTAGCAATAGCAAAGTATCGTGCAGAAAAAGATGTCAACACAATCAACGCGTCGGGTGTGGTAATCGATGAGTCAAGCTACTCGGCAAAAGTTCATGGCAAGCCACTTGATTTGACTTATAAAGAATTTGAATTGTTGAAATTTCTTGCCCAGCACCCAGGCAGAGTCTTTTCGAGAGATCAGCTATTGAGTGAAGTTTGGGGTTATGACTACTTCGGTGGAAGTAGAACAGTTGATGTCCATATTCGAAGGCTTCGGGCCAAATTGGGTGATCTAGAAGGGCTCATTTCTACTGTTCGAAATGTGGGATACCGCTTTAACCCAACAGATTCGGACCTGGTAGACGCTTAGTTCAAAAAGATTTAACCAACAGGACATCTAGCCGTGTCAATATTGATTTATGTCCGAAGAAACCATGGCTATTACCCTGCCCTCCTCACCCGATGGTTTGGCGCCCGATCGCTACCTTGATCGCGAGCTCAGCTGGCTGGCATTTAACCGTCGTGTTCTAGAAATGGCAGAAGACAGCGGGGTTCCACTTCTTGAGCGAGTTAATTACCTAAGCATTTTTGCCTCCAATATGGACGAGTTCTTCATGGTTCGAGTCGCCGGTCTTCAGCGTCGGCTAGCAACTGGCCTTGCGGTTAGAAGTCCGTCCGGTTTATCTCCAAAAGAAGTTTTGAGCAGCATTTCTAAAGAAGCTCATGAATTGCAACTTCGCCACGCACACCTGTTTCTTGACGTGATTGAACCGGAGCTAGAGAAAAACGGAATTCACCTGGTTCGCTGGCCAGAACTCAGAGAAGATGAAAAGCAGCATCTGCAGAGATTTTTTGAGGATCACATTTTTCCCGTTCTAACTCCACTAGCAGTGGACCCAGCTCATCCGTTTCCATACATCTCAGGTCTCTCGCTTAACCTTGCGGTTGTTCTAAAGAAGGCCGGAAGTCCGGGCGAGCACTTTGCGAGAGTAAAGGTGCCTCCACTACTTCCAAGATTTGTTTTGATTCCAGCCAAAGATGACACCTCAGAGGTGCGCTACGTTCCGCTCGAGGATGTCATCGGTGAATTCATATTTTTGTTGTTCCCTGGAATGGAAGTAGTTCAGCACCACAATTTCCGAGTGACCAGGAACGAAGACTTGGATGTGGATGAAGATGAAGGAGAAAACCTTCTACTAGCTCTGGAAAAAGAGTTACTTCGCAGAAGATTCGGGCCTCCTGTTCGACTTGAAATTGCCGATGACATGAACCCGCAAGTCCTTGAGTTACTTGTTAGAGAACTGGACATTTCTAATCAAGATGTCTACACCTTGCCATCGCCGCTCGATCTAACCGGGCTGCAGGACATCGCATCACTTCCTAGACCTGAACTTCGCAATCGACCACACCAGGTACTTACCAACAGATACCTTCGCCCGCGAGATGACGAAGAACTGGATATCTTCAGCGTTTTAAAAAAGCGTGAGCTTTTGGTGCATCACCCCTATGAGTCTTTTTCCACTAGCGTGCAGGAATTTCTGGAGCAGGCAGCGCAAGACCCAGATGTATTGGCTATCAAGCAAACCCTTTACAGAACCTCTGGTGATTCCCCCGTTGTTGACGCTCTGATTCAAGCTGCTCAGGCTGGCAAGCAAGTATTGGCTCTAGTAGAGATCAAGGCTCGCTTTGATGAGCAGAACAACATCACTTGGGCTAGAAAGCTTGAGCAAGCTGGAGTTCACGTTGTCTACGGAATGGTTGGTTTGAAGACTCACTGCAAGCTTGCACTCGTAATTAGGCAAGAAGCGGGCCAGTTAGTTCGCTACTGTCACATCGGAACCGGAAACTACAACCCGAAAACAGCAAGGGTATACGAAGACTTTGGGCTACTGACCTCAAGGTTAGAAGTTGGGGAGGATCTCACCAAGTTGTTCAATCACCTCTCTGGTTATGCTCCGGAAGCAAAGTTCAAGACTCTCCTGGTCTCTCCTGTAGGAGTGCGAGAAGGTCTAACCGATCTAATTGACCAGGAAATTGCACATCACGCAGCTGGGATAGCCTCGGGAATTGATATCAAGGTCAATGCTCTTGTTGACGAAGGAATTATCGACTCGCTTTATCGAGCGTCCCGCGCAGGGGTTCCAGTTCGCGTCTTGGTTCGAGGAATGTGTGCTCTGAAGCCTGGGGTAAAGGGTTTGTCTGAAAACATTCGAGTACGTTCAATATTGGGCCGTTACCTTGAGCACAGCCGTGTTTTTAGATTCGAAGGCGGCGGCGATTCAAAAATCTACATCGGTTCTGCAGACATGATGCATCGAAACCTAGATCGCCGTGTTGAGGTTCTGGTTCGCCTAATCGAGCCGGAGCATATCGACCGAACTCAAACTATGTTCTCGCTTGCAATGGCAGACGATGTTGCTGGGTGGGATCTAGATCCAGATGGCAAGTGGATTAGGAAGCAGTTTGATATCTCGGGTGTTGCCCTTGGAGACTTCCAGGACGCCGTCATGCGCTCCATAACCGCACGCCAGGTTAGCTAGTTTCGTGGATGTTTACGCTGCGGGAGCAGTTTGCTGGCGCGAGGAAAAGAATAGTCTCTTGGTTGCCCTTGTTCATCGCGTTAGGTACAAGGACTGGACTTTCCCGAAGGGGAAAGTAGATCCTGGCGAGACACTCGCTGAAACGGCTGTCCGTGAAATCAAGGAAGAAACTGGGCTAAAGATAAAGCTCGGTGTTCCACTCCAGACCATGACCTACCCACTCGATAAGACCAAGAACAAAATTGTGCACTACTGGGCAGCCAGAGTCAGCGACAAAACTCTTGCAAGCTCCAAGTTCAAACCAAACGATGAAATCTCTGAAGTGGTATGGGTAAAAGCAGATGAGGCTTTTTCCAAACTGAGCTATGTGCACGATCGAGAGTTACTGCAAGAGCTTTTAGAACTAAGAAAAAACGGGATGCTCAAGACCAAGCCATTGATCATTCTCAGGCACGCTGCCGCCACCCCAAGAGCTGACTACGTGGGTGAAGATGGCAAGAGACCACTGCTTCCTGATGGCAAGAAGCAGGCCAAGGAATTGATACGACTATTGAGTGCTTATGGACCAAAAAGGGTCTTTACAAGCCCTTGGAGAAGGTGCCGCGACACAATCGGACCCTACGCCAAAGCGCACCGATACAAGCTCATCGAGCGAGGCGAGCTTTCAGAAATGGGCAATGCAAAAGGCCCAGCAAGAACTGCCAAGGTTGCTAAGCAGTTGTTCCAAGATGCGAGATCGTCGGTGCTCTGTACGCACCGGCCAACCCTGCCAACAATCACAGAGGTTTTGGCAAGTTACGCAGAGCCTGCTTTAGCAAAATTGATTCTCGAGGCCAAGACATTGAAGCCAGCAGAGTTTGTAGTTCTTCACCTAACAACATCTGGAAAGAAACCAAGACTTGTTGCTGTTGAGCACCAGAGTCTTTCCGAACGCCTCTAACCAAATCTTCCGGAGACGTAGTCCTCGGTCTGTTTTTCCTTGGGGTTTGAAAAAATGTTGTCTGTTCTGTCATACTCAATCAATTTTCCGGGAAGCCCAGTGTCTGCGATTGTGAAAAACGCAGTCATGTCTGAAATTCTTGAGGCTTGCTGCATGTTGTGAGTTACGATCACGACAGTGAATTTCTCTTTTAGCTCAATAGCTAAATCTTCGATAGCAGCTGTGGAGATCGGGTCCAAAGCACTTGTTGGTTCGTCCATCAAAATGACTTCAGGTTCAACCGCGATTGCCCTCGCGATACAGAGTCTTTGCTGCTGACCACCAGAAAGGCTTGAACCCGGTCTATCAAGTCGATCTTTGACTTCATTCCAAAGGTTCGCGCCTTTAAGTGCCTTCTCGGCTAGAGCATCGGCATCCGATTTTGACATTTTGTTGTTGTTGAGGCGGTAACCAGACAAGACATTTTCTTTGATGGTCATCGTTGGAAAGGGGTTTGGTCTTTGAAATACCATTCCTACCTGGCGTCTGACTTTTACAGGGTCAACGGAAGGTGAGTAAATGTCCTCACCGTTCATGGTCAGGTTACCCTTCACATAAGCACCTGGGATAACTTCGTGCATGCGATTCAGGGTTCGAATCAGAGTCGATTTTCCACATCCAGAGGGGCCGATGAAGGCAGTGATGGAGTTGGGTTCGATCACCATGTTGATATCCTCTACGGCAAGAAAGCTGCCGTAGTAGACATTGAGTGAGCTTAGCTCTATTCGCATTGACATGGTGTTATCCCTTCGGTGAGAAGTACTTGGAAACTAGGCGGGCAATAATGTTCAAAATCATGACGATAAGCATCAAAACCAGGGCACCGGTCCAGGCTCTATCAATATAGGTCTGAGCATCGGATCCCTGGTTCGCGTACGAGGTATAAACAAAGACTGGCAAGGTCATCATTCGCTCGTCAAAAGGATTGAAATTTGTAGAAGCGGTAAAGCCGGCAATGATCAAAAGTGGTGCAGTTTCCCCAATGATTCGAGCAATTGCGATCATTACACCAGTAGCGATTCCAGCTAAGGCAGTCGGTAGCACTACCTTGGTTACAGTGAGCCACTTCGGCACTCCTAGTGCGTAAGAAGCCTCGCGTAATTCATTTGGGACAATCTTGAGCATTTCTTCAGTGGCACGGATAACTACAGGAATCATCAGAACGCTAAGGGCAATCGCTCCACCGACTCCCATGCGGACTCCTGGGCCAAAAACAACTACGAATGCAGCGTATGCAAATAGCCCCGCAACAATGGAAGGAATTCCTGTCATCACATCGACAAAGAACGTTACTGCTCTGGCTAAAGCTCCTCGCCCATATTCGACCAAGTAAATTGCCGTCATGATTCCGATTGGCACAGAGATTAAAGTGGCTAGTCCCGTGATCTCGAGAGTTCCGATAATTGCGTGGTAGGCACCGCCGCCGGCCCCAACGACGTTACGCATCGAGGACGTGAAGAACTCCAGATCAAATCTGGCAGCTCCACGCTCAACCACGGTCCAGGCTAAAGATATCAAGGGAACTACAGCAAGAGCAAATGCCCCAGTGACTAAAATTGTTACGAGTCGATCCGCCGATTTACGTTGGCCTTCAATAATTCTGGAAGCAAGATAGAAGCCAACCGAGTAAGTGATGACGGCAACCAGCGCAACTGCAAAAAGATTTAGCTGTGTGGCCTCTGGGTTTGAACTTGCAAGTGCTGAGTTGATCGTGAAAGACGCCAGAATGGCAACTGCGAGCAAGGTCGGAGCCAGCCATTTAGGAAGACTGCGGGTTCCTTGAAAGTTCTGCGTTACCGAGGCTGTAGTCATCAGTTGGCACCAGAGAATTCACTGCGACGGGAGATTACCCAACGGGCAAGCATGTTTATAGCCATGGTGATTGCAAAGAGCACCAAGCCAGTAGCAATCAACAAGCTGGTGTAAGTTCCAGAAGATTCTGGGAACTGAAGTGCGATGTTCGCGGCGATTGTATTTGGGTTTGTGGAGGTCAACAGGGCAAAAGTAATAACTCCGGATCCAGACAATACAAGTGCTACCGCCATAGTTTCGCCTAGAGCCCTTCCGAGGCCAAGCATTGCTGAAGAGATGATTCCTGCTTTTCCAAACGGGAGTACAGCCATCTTGATAACTTCCCAGCGAGTAGCGCCAAGTGCCAATGCCGCTTCCTCGTGAAGCCTAGGTGTCTGCAAGAAAATCTCTCGAATCAAGGCAGCCATGATGGGCAAGATCATGATTGCTAGGACGATTCCAACAGTCATCATTGTTCTTCCCGTTGCGGAAACGGGACCTTCAAAAAACGGAATCCAGCCAAAGTTCTCATTGAGCCAGAGATAGCTGGGGTTTAGAAACGGGGCTAGTACAAGCATTCCCCATAACCCGTAAACAACGGATGGTATTGCTGCTAGCAAGTCAATTGAGTAACCGAGGATCTGAGAAACGCGCCTAGGGGCAAAGTGTGAAATGTATAAAGCAATTCCAATTGCCAGTGGGGTTGCAATTAGTAGCGCGATGATCGAGGCCAAAACTGTTCCAAAAAGAAATGGCGCTACATAGGCAAAGAATCCATCTGGGGCAGCATCTTGCTCACTCAAGAAAGCGGGTACTGATTCAGCAAACAAGAAAATAGCAACCGCGGCAAGGATCACCAGGATTGCAACTCCGGAGCCTAATGCAAGATTAGAAAAGACAAGGTCACCAATACGACGCTTCACTACTGGAGCTTGTGATGACATCATTCTCCTCGGCAAATAGGTGATTCAAGATTGATTTTTGCTCAAAGCCCGGCTCAGCCGTAAGGCTGGGCCGGGCTTGGAGTTGATTCTATTACTACTTGATAGCGTCGATAATTGCTTGGGCCTTCTCGCGCAAGCTGTTGCTAATTGGTGCTACACCTCCGGCAGATGCCGCGGTAGCCTGGCCCTGCTCAGAGATAATGTATGAAGCATATGCCTTCACTAGTGTGGCGACTTCTGCATCTAGATACTCGTTGCAACCAGTTAGGTATGACACTAGAACGATCGGGTAAACCCCGGCCTCAGTAGTGTCACGTGCAATCTTGTAAGCCAAGTCGTAAGACTCTCTGCCTTCAACAAGGGAAGATGCTTCAATTACCTTCGAAGCTGCTTCTGCGCTGAATGGTACATAGCCGTCTCCAACCTTGATCGCTACTGTTCCTAGGTCGCCTGCCTTAGAAGCATCTGCGTAACCAATGGTTCCATTACCTGCAGTTACAGCGTCAACAACACCGGAAGTTCCCTTTGCGCCCTCGCCACCGAATTCGGTTGGCCAGGTCTCAATTGCTCCAACTGTCCAAATGGCTTCAGCAGTCTTACCTAGGTAGTCAGTGAAGTTCTTAGTTGTTCCGGAGTCATCAGAGCGGTGAACGGCTGTGATGCTTAGCTCAGGAAGGTCTAGATCTGGGTTCTGAGATGTAATTGCATCGTCGTTCCACATTGTGATCTCGCCAGTGAAGATTCCAGCTACAGTTGCTGCGTCTAGGTTCAAGCTGTCGACACCTTCAAGGTTGAAGATAACTGCAATTGGAGAAATCCAAACTGGGAATTCCCAAGGCTTGGTTCCTGGAGCACAAGCAGCGAACTCTAGAGCAAGTTCCTCGTCTTTCCAGTATGAGTCAGTTCCAGCGAAGACAACTCCTCCGGCAGTAAACGCTTCGCGTCCAGCACCAGAACCAGAAGGATCGTAGTTGATGGTCACATCAGGGTTAGCAATCTGAAACTCTGCAATCCAGGCTTCTTGACCGCTACCCATGGAAGATGCACCTGAGCCGCTGATTGTGCCGCTAAGAGTTGATTCTGTAGCAGTTTCTTCGTTTGCTGCACCGGCACAGCCACTCAAAACTAGAGCGCTAGCTCCAGCAATAGCTGCCAGTTTGATTAATCGTGACATGTAGTACCTTTCGTAAGATGTCGGGTTGACAGACACCAAGTTAACTCGACCCCCCAAACAGGGGTTGTCTTGAAGGTGAACGAACGGGAAACTCTTTTCATACATTTAGCCCAGATTCCTTGATAGCTGGCGGATTCAGCCACGCCAAGCAACTTGGATAAACTTTGAGGACTATGAAGCTAAAGTCCTGGGCAGTAATTGCGCTGGTTTTTGTGGCGATTGTCTGGGGCGCTGGGTTTGTGCTCATGAAAGACGCCATAAACGACCAGCCAGTCTTTGACTTCTTGGCAACTAGGTTCACCGTGGCAACAATTGTGATGATTTCCATCCGCCCTCAGGTTCTATCGTCCATCAATAAGAAGACCCTTTTTCGAGGTTCAATTCTTGGTGTGATGCTAGGCCTTGCCTACATCACCCAAACAATCGGTCTTGATCTGACGACCGCCGCAATAACCGGCTTCTTGACTGGTTTATATGTCGTGTTCACCCCAATACTTGTCTGGTTTGTTTTCAAAAAGAAAGTAGAGAAGAAAGTAATAGTCGGCACCACTCTGGCGTTAACCGCATTGCTATTTATTTCTTTCAACGGGATCTCTTTTGATCCAGGTCAGGTGTGGCTAATTGCTTGCGCGCTATTGTTTGCAGGGCACATCATCGGGCTGAGCTTCTGGAGTAACGCCAAAGACATTTACCCGCTAACCGTTATTCAATTGGGTGCCGGATCAGTTGTCTGCTGGATGGGTGCTGTGCCTGATGGCTACCAACCACCACCGAATGCTTTCGTGTGGGGAACCGTTGTATTCACCGCAGTGTTTGCAACCGCAATGGCGTTTTTAATTCAAACCTGGGCTCAGTCGATCATGGACCCATCCAGAGTGGCGATTATCTTGACCGGGGAGATTGTCTTTGCAGCTGCTATTGCAGTTGCTGTTGGGCAAGAAGTTCTATCACTACGCACCGTAATCGGCGGTGTTTTGATTGTTTTAGCAATGCTGATTGTTGAGTGGCCGGATAAGAAGAGCAAGAGCCCGCTAGACCAGCCCCACTTCACCTAAAGCTTTGCTAGCCTTTGGCCATGGCAATCTTGGCTATCGATGCTGGCACCACAGGCGTTACGGTCCAGGTTGTCTCGACCAAAGGGAAAGTCCTAGCCAGAGGTTACCGAGAGTTTCTCCAGTACTTTCCAGAACCAGGACTAGTTGAGCACGAGCCTGAAGAAATCTGGCAGGCAACCCTGGCGGCAGCCAGCGAAGCTATCTCCCAAACCACAGAGTCACTCGTGGCAATTGGAATCACGAACCAGCGTGAAACGGTGGTGCTCTGGGATAGCAAAACTCTGCGTTCTCCTCGCAAGGCAATTGTCTGGCAGGACCGCAGAACTGCTGATCTTGTTGCAAAGCTCAAGGCCCAGGGACTTGAGGACAAAATACAAAACATATCGGGTTTGAAACTTGACCCGTACTTTTCTAGCAGCAAATTGCTGTGGCTGTCGCAAAATGAAAAAACTATCTGGGGCGATGTAGTTTCAGGGCAAATCAAAATCGGAACAGTGGACTCCTATCTGGTCGCGAGAATGACCAGTGGCATTAGCCACATCACAGATGCCAGTAATGCCTCAAGAACCCAGTTGATGGATATCAGAACTGGTAACTGGAGCAAGGAGTTGCTGGAGATATTCAATGTGCCAGTTAGCGCTTTGCCCAGCATTGTTCCAAGCTACGGAAAACTGGCAACCACCGACCCAGCAAGTTTTTTGAATCTAGAGCTTCCGATCACAGGAATTGCCGGCGACCAGCAAGCTGCGCTATTTGGACAAACAGCTTTTGAGATTGGTGAGAGTAAGTGCACTTACGGCACGGGAGCATTCATGCTCACCAACACAGGTTCTAAAGTTGTCCAAAGCAAAAACAACTTACTCACAACTATTGCTTGGCAGGAACCAAATGGAGACATCACTTACGCTCTCGAGGGTTCAGTATTTGTTGCAGGAGCCGCAGTTCAGTGGCTCCGGGATGGCCTTGGAGTAATTGAGAGTGCGAACGAAATTGAAGAACTTGCAAAGCAAGTTCCAGATAGTGGCGGAGTTGTATTTGTTCCGGCCCTAACTGGACTTGGAGCTCCACACTGGAATCCAGATGCTAAGGGCACGATTCTGGGCATCACCCGTGGCACAACAAAGCATCACCTAGCGCGGGCCACTTTGGATGCAATTGCTTTTCAGGTTAGAGATTTGGTAACAGCTATCTCAGCCGATACCAACGTTGAGCCCAAAGAGCTTCGAGTTGATGGCGGAGCGGCAAGAAACAACTTACTTATGCAGCTCCAAGCCAATTGTCTCGGTGTGCCCGTTATTAGAGGTAAGGATCTCGAATCCACAGCCCTAGGGGCCGCATTCCTGGCAGGAATTGGGGTTGGGGTGTGGGGCACCAAAGAGGAACTAAGAAACGTATTCGAACTCGAGAGGACGTTTAAACCTGAGCCATTTGATGAGCAAATTTTCGCAAGCTGGAGCGCAGCAGTGAAGCTGAGCTCCAACTGGAAGTAATCGTATAAATCTCATAGTTGCTACAATTAGGGGACGCTTTGGCGTCGCTAGGGCCTCTAGCTCAGTTGGTTAGAGCAACGGACTTTTAATCCGTGGGTCGTCGGTTCGATCCCGACGGGGCCTACAAGAAATATTCATCCAAGTATCTACGAACTAAACACGGCTTGTGGAAGCAAATAAACTTCAGACATGACTTACCCTCTTCTGACTCCTCGCCTAAGCATTGAGCCCTTGAAGCTTTCAGACTTAGACACCTTTGTTGGCTACAGACAAGATGCCGATATTGCACGGTTTCAGAGTTGGGACATCACATACTCTGCTGAGCAAGCTCTTGAGTTGATCGAGTCTCAAGCTGGAGTAATGCTTCCCGACGAAGGACAGTGGCTACAACTAGGCATCCATGACCTAATTAGCGGCGAGCTTGTTGGAGACTTAGCTCTTCATTTGGTGAACGAGAGTCAATCCTTTTTTGAGCTTGGCTTCACAATTGCAAGTCAGCACCAGGGTAAGGGTTTTGCGCGCGAGGCTGCATCAAGGCTCATGAGCTTTTTATTCTCGGAAATAGGAGCCGGGAAAATTGTCGCAAACACCGACCGGCGCAATACAGCATCAATAAGGTTGCTGCTAAGCCTTGGCTTTAAATCTCATCCAGAAAAAAGTTGGACTGAAAACTTCAAAAATGAAACAGTTACGGTTGATTACTTTGATTGCTTGTCGCAATCAGAATCGAGCCGCTAGGAGTTCTTTTTGTTGGCAGCCTTGGCCTGCTTGTCAAGGCGCTTTTCCTTTAGGTTCTTAGCAGGAGCCTTCTTGTTGTTCTTCTGTGGTTTCTGTTCTTTCTGAGCCATTTTTTTCCTTTTCTCGCTGGGGTTTCTGATCTACTGCAAAGCTATCGGATGCTGTTTTTCTTCTGTCCGATATATATAACAATAACTACTACCGAGACATAAAGTGCTTGACTCACAGCAACGACTCTCTCCCAGACCCCGACATTCGTGGTGTTTGGGTCCGTCCAGCTGCTTAGGAACCAGAGCGCTAGGGCTGTTTGCAGTGCTGTGCCGATGATGGCGGCTGGGGGCTTGAGAATCCAAGGAGCGTCCTTCCGGGTCCTCATAGCAAACAGGTGCCAGCCGGCGGACAAAACAAAGGAGGCAATTGCGAAGACTCGATGCCAAAACGAGTATCCAATAAGCGGGGTTGGAAAGATAGTAAGCCCGAAGGTGCAAATCGCAGCTAGGAACAGTGCGACTCTTCCAGGAAAGGCAAAGGTTCTGGCATAAATGGAAGCAATGAGAGTCAGCACTCCCCCAAGAACAAAGAAGCTGGACATCACAAGCTGAACCGGGGATTCGTTGGCGGCTAAATCGCTGATGGTCTGTCGGACCGGATCGTAGCCAACCCAAAGTGCGCCGGCGATGGTCCATCCAAGCACGGACTGAATCGGACCGATGAGTGCAGCTATGAATGCTGGTTTCTCAATTGGCTTCATGAGGTGAGCTTACTCACTTTCGATTTGGGGGCCTAGAATTCAATCGAGCATACCCTTCAATTTCAAAGGTGGTGGAGAATGCCAGAAATAGAGCTATCACTGGCTGAAGCCGCCGAAAAGGGCAATGTTAAGGTCCTAACTTCCATCTTGGAACTCATGGCTCCTCATGAAATCGCTGAGGAGCTTAACCGACTCGATTCTGTCGAAAGTACTTTGGTATGGCGACTGCTGCCTAAGGACGAAGCACTCGAAGTGTTTGAAGAACTGGACGCTTCTAATCAACAGCAGATTCTTTCAGGTATAAGAGGTCAAACATTTAGAGACCTACTTGAAAGCATGGACCCAGACGATAGAGCCAGGTTGCTGGGTGAGGCCCCAGCAAGTTTCGTAAAGAAAGTTCTCGAAGGACTAAGTCCTAAAGAACGCAAGATGACTGCAGAGCTTCTGGGATACCCGGAAGAAACCGTTGGTCGTTACATGTCACCTGAGGTCATAGCGGTTGCAGAAACTAGCTCGGTTGGTGAAGTTCTTGACATCATTCGTCGTAAGGGAGAATCCGCCGAGACTGTTTCAGTTCTAGCGGTGGTTGACAGACAAAGAAAATTCATTGGATCAGTTGACCTCACAGATGTTGTGATGGCAGAAACGGAATCCATAATAAGCGAGATAGCCGATCCTGATGCCTCTACCGCCTTGGTCACTGATGATGCTGAAGCAGCAGCAAGGCTGCTGCAGGATACAAATGATCTAGCCCTGATGGTTTTGGATACTGAACAGCGCGTGGTTGGAATCTTTACAGTCGACGACGCCATCGACATTATTGAAGAAGCAAACAGCGAGGACTTCGCGCGCCAGTCCGCGGCACTGCCGAGCTCTGGCCATTACCTATCTGGAAAAGTTTTTAATCTCGCGAGGCTTCGCATTGTCTGGTTGATGTTCCTGATTATTGCCGCCACCCTCACTGTTTCAGTCCTACAAATATTTGAAGGCTCACTAGAGAAATTCACAGCCTTGGCGCTATTCATGCCAATGCTAATTGGGGCAGGTGGCAACGTTGGTTCTCAAGCAGCAACCAGTGCTGTTAGAGCAATTGCTCTTGGTGAAGTCCGGCCAAAAGATGTCCTGCGAGTTGCCTGGAGAGAGTCCCGAGTTGGACTGCTTCTTGGATTAGGTCTTGGAGTTGTGGGGCTTGCCGCCGGATGGTTTGCCGCAAGCTGGCAGGTTGGAGTGACTGTTGCTCTGGCAATTGTTGTGGTTTGTATGTGGGCGGCCACCGTTGGATCCGTGCTACCGCTTGGAGCGCAAGCCTTGAAGATTGACCCCGCTGTTATTTCGGCACCTATGGTTACAACCTTGGTGGATGCTACTGGGCTGGTTATTTACTTCTTGATTGCCGGAGCAATTCTAGGAGTCTAGGGTCTGCTGACTGTTTCTAGATCCAGCGTGAGGCTTGATACTCGGCAAAAACTTTTCTGACTGTTCCTGACTTGCCACGAATAACAATTGACTCAGTAAAGATCATGTCGCCTTTTTTCCTTACTCCAGACAGCAAAGCTCCATCTGTAACGCCGGTAGCAACAAAGAAAGTGTTATCCGAAGAGACCATCTCATTCATTTCGTAGACATAATCGAACTTCAGCCCTGCCTCTAAACCGCGTTCTCTTTCAAAATCTTCTCTGGGTGCCAAGATCCCCTGCATGAATCCACCCAGGGCCCGAATGCCACACGCCGTCACGATTCCCTCAGGGGATCCACCCACTCCAGCGCAGATATCGATTCTCGAATCTCCGCGAGCTGCCTGTATGCCACCAGCAACGTCACCATCTAGAAGTAACCTGGTCGCCGCACCGGTTTCCCTGATTTGCTGAATGATCTCACCGTTGTATTCGCGATCTAAAACTGCAACCACCATCTCATCAACTGGTTTGCCTGCGGCTTTGGCGTAAGCTCGAACGTTTTCTCCTATCGGAAGACGTATGTCGCAAACGCCAACTCCGGCAGGACCTGTCACAAGCTTGTTCATTTTGTATACGGCTGAGGCATCAAGCATTGAGCCTCTATCCGATACCGCGATAACCGAAATGGCATTGTTTCGACCGGCGGCGGTAAGGGATGTTCCATCAATAGGATCTACCGCTATATCTACCTTTGGCCCCAGGCCGTTTCCCACCAGCTCTCCATTGAAAAGCATCGGGGCGTTATCTTTCTCGCCTTCGCCAATAACCACCAAACCCTCAAAGTTCACGGTTCCCAGAAAGGCCCTCATGGCATCCACGGCCGCGCCGTCGGATTCATTCTTCTTGCCTTTACCGATAAAGGGGAATGCCCTGATCGCCGCTGCTTCAGTGGCCCGAACCAGCTCCATAGCAAGGTTGCGGTCTGGGTGGAGTACTGGGGACTCGTTCATAAGGTCAGCTTAGCCAGCAACCAAGTGCCCTCCCCTCCAGACCTAACTCATTTCAGTCCAGGCCAAAAAAGGCCAAAAATGGCCAAATATTAGAGATTTTGGCTAAAAAACTTAGGGTTTTATGTCGAATATGGGCAGTTTTCAACCCGAGTTTTTGCTGAGTGCGGTGATAAGTTGAAACACGTGTAAGTCATGCGAAGGGGCATCGACGATGGATCTCATCAGCGGTGAATCTTTGTAGGTCTTACCTCCATCAGCTGAAAGGAAACAAAACATAAATGAGTGAATCCAATTACCTATTGGTTTACAACATGTTCTCGCTTGGAATTGCGAGCATGCTTTTCACCACCATTTTCCTGATTGTGGCTCGTGAGCGCGTACTGCCTCGCTACCGCATGGCGGTTTTGGTATCTGCATCAGTGACCGGTATCGCTGCCTATCACTACTTCAGAATGTTCGACAGCTTCAACCACGTATTCGGCCCAGAAGCAATTGAGGGTGCTGTTTACAACGTTGGCTACCGTTACGTTGACTGGTTCCTAACTGTTCCACTGCTACTAGTTGAGACCGTTGCGGTTCTTGCTCTAGCTAAGTCAATGCAGTCCGCTCTACTAGTTCGCCTAGTGCCAGCAGCTGCTTTGATGATTGCTTTGGGTTACCCAGGCGACGCAGGTCTAGACATTGGTGGAGTTTCAGCTCCAGTTTGGGGTCTACTATCCTCAATTCCATTCGTTTACATCCTTTACGTATTGTTCATCGAGCTTGGTAAGTCTCTTTCCAAGCAGTCCAAGCAGGTTCAGAGAAGAATCAAGGAACTACGCCTTCTTCTTCTTGCTACCTGGGGTGTCTACCCACTAGCTTTCATCGCAAACATGAACGCTACTGGATTCGAAGAGCAGGGCTTTGTCCTTCGTGAAACCGGATACACAGTTGCCGACATCTTGGCTAAGTGTCTATTCGGCCTAATGATCTTCTCGATCGCTCGTATGAAGAGCGCCGAGGACGACAAGGCATTCGCAGCATCAGAATTCAAGGGCAAGTAACCCTTAGTTCAAACTAAACAAAAGGCGTCGGGAAACCGGCGCCTTTTGTTTTGCCTTTTTGACTTCGTACTCTTTTAGCTCAGTAGCCTTTTCGAAGTAGTGCTGGCAAGCCCAGCAAGGTGGCAGCGATCCAAATGCTTCTTGGTCGATACGCCAAACCCCAAAGTCCACCGTGAACTGCAGAAAAAGTGTGTAACTCTGTTGTAGTTTGCTTGTTTGTAAAACTTGCTGAATCGTTTAGATCCCTCGCTAGCACCGCTGCGGCCGCAGACTTAGCTACCTTCACCTCAAAAGGCTTCACTCCAAATAGCGGGGCGCTTCTGTAGCTGGCCCTAAGTATTTTGTGCCGAAGAACTGAGTTGGTCCTGGCTGGAGGCGATATTGCGTAGGAGACCTTCACGCCTGAGTAGTGAGCCAAATAGGCTCTCCAGCGCTGAGTCCTTTTTGAAAACGAATAGCTAGGTCCCTGCTGCTGAACCGAGGCGTCGATCAAAGCAAGCTTCTCGCCGTTAGCTCCGTCGTGAAACTTTGGCTTTGCAACTCTGGCCGCGTTGATTAAACCAAGCAGACTATCGCGAATGATATGAGATGCAGACCTAGAGCCAAATCGAGCAATCGCTCTAAATCCAATGGAGGCTGGTCCCGGTGCAGAATCTGTTGGCGTTGCGAGCCAGCTAAGAGCTAACTTGCTAGCGGGGAATTTCTCCATGGCAGCAGCTGCCAAAGATTCTTGAACACCCTGCACTCGAATGTGATCCACGCTTGGTGTGTAGGCATACAAACCTAGAACAAATCTTCTGCTTGGCGTTGGTGAGAGCTTGCCCATCCAACTGGAGATCTCTGCGTAGTGCTCCAAGATGTCTAGTCCTGCGACGGCAGCGATTTCTTCATCGCTCAAGTTTGCAACTGGCTTTGAAACAAGACTTCTTCGAATTGGAACCAACATAGTTCCACCGGTTGACCTTGCCAGGGCAATAAGTTTTTGCCAGGTGGTTGGGTTTGGCCTTGCGACCACGGCGACTGTTCCGCCCCAGCGCAACCAGTTTTCGGTTGGAGCAAACTCAGCTGCTCCTGCAACTGCAAACAGCAAGTCTTGACCTAGATTAAGTGATTGATTCTGATCTAGATAGCGGAAGCTTTCAACTAGGCCAGGCTCTGCAAGACCATCAGCTACCCATTCGGTTGCGGCTTGCTCCATTGATCCGGTGAAGCCACCAATTGAGATCTTTTGAATTGGCTGAGTGCCACGAATCTCGATGGTTTCAACTAGGTCTTTATCGAATCCTTCGGCTACGGCCTGCTTTAGGGGCATCCCTGATTCAGTAAATAGACAACTGTGAAACTCTGCCAAGCCCGCCGTTGCTACCTCGGTAGTGTCTTTGACACTGAGACCCTCTTTGATAGCAAGGTCCGCATAGAGCCTTAGGTACCAGGTTCGCCAGTTAGGTGCACCAAGGATGTTTTGCTGAAGCTCTGGAAAGCTCTTTGCGCTAGCAGCTAGAACCCTTCTGGCCAGTTCGGTGGAACGAACTGGCTGATTGGTTACTGGGTCTCTGAATTCAACTGACACGGTAGTAAGCCTATTGCTGATTACGCAATCGATAAATACGGGTTATTGTTGGATAACTTACGGAGGATAGATCATGACTGAACTAAAGGGCAAAAACATTCTTGTACTGGGAGCATCCGGCGTATTGGGTTCGACTATTGCAACCCAACTGGCCAGCCAAGGTGCCACAGTTATGGCCACATCTTCCTCAATCGAGTCCGCAGAGCGAGTTCCACACGGAGCGAACCCTAGGCTGCTAGTAGATCTCACCAACCAAGAATCAATCAGGGTTCTGATTGATTACCTGATTGATTCTGATGTGAAAATTGACGGAATCGTTAACGCCACTGGTGTAGTAGCTTTTGGAAACTTTGCTGAGCTCGATGCAGCCACTTTGAACAAGCTATTTGCCGTTAACGTAACTGGCCCGATGCAACTGATTCAAGGACTAGTTGGATTACTGAAAGCCTCCGCAGCCACTGGCAATGATCCATTCATCGTGAACATCTCAGGTGTTGTTGCTGAATCCCCGATGGCTGGACTGGCTGCATACTCGGCAAGTAAGTCCGCTTTGTATGCCTTTGGTCAGGCTATTTCCAGAGAACTAAGGCGCGACGGTATTCGAGTTATTGACGCTCGCCCAGGACACACCGAAACCGGTTTGGCAACCAGGGCTATTGCGGGACAGGCACCAGCTTTTCCAGCTGGTCTCACTCCAGAAAGCGTTGCACAAAGGATTGTCACCGCTATCGTTCAGGACGAAAAGGACTTGCCAAGCTCTGCTTTCTAGGCAAACCACGCCTAAATCCAGTTATCGATAAACTTGTGCCGGTGGGCAACATTCCGAAGATAACTACTGACCTGTTTGATGGCAGGCAGATTCACTATTTCGATGACAAAGGCTCCGATCTTCCAAGCACCCGCAAAAAAGACCTAAGAGAATCCGCCTCCAGACCTCCGCTAGCGGAACTAAAGCATGACCCACTAACTGGTGAGTGGATCGCGGTAGCAGCACACCGTCACACTCGGGCATACATGCCACCAAGTAACCAGTGCCCACTTTGCCCCGCTACCGAAACTTACCTAAGCGAGGTTCCAGACAACTTTGATGTGGCGGTATTTGAAAACAAGAATCCAGCTTTTGGAGCTCTGCCTGAAGGTTCCTCGCTACCTGTCTTGGAATCAACCAGTGCTGTCGCACTTGGTGAATCCAAGATGGCTATCGGCAGATGCGAGGTTGTGGTTTTTAGCCCCGAGCACAATGGCTCTTTGGCGCAAATGCCTATCTCCCGAGTTCACACGGTCTTGGAAGCTCTAGCTCAAAGAACCGATGAGCTTCAAGGTATTACCGGAGTAAAGCAAGTGTTTCCTTTTGAAAACAGAGGTCAAGAAATTGGAGTAACGCTTCATCACCCCCACGGTCAGATCTATTGCTACCCCTACGTAACTCCTAGAACCAAGAAATTACTCGAGTCTATAAAATCCCATGGCAGCAGTTTTTTCCAGGATCTTCTCGAGTTCGAGCAAGGCTCTAACCGAGTACTAATCAAATCAGACTCATTCACTGCCTACGTTCCCTTTGCAGCGCGCTGGCCGATGGAGGCTCACTTACTTCCCAACAGGCATGTTAGAAGCCACGCTGAACTAACTGATGACGAGCGGTTGGAACTAGCTGATGTCTACTCGAAGCTACTTCGCTCATTTGAGCTGGCTTACGATACTCCTTCTCCATACATTGCAGCCTGGCATCAGGCGCCACTTGTTCCAGGAGGAGAAAACGCCAGATTGCAGCTGCAGATCACTTCACCGCGACGAGCGGCTGACAAGCTTAAGTACCTAGCTGGATCAGAGTCTGCGATGGGGGCATTTATTGCCGACATTCCGGCTGAGGATATTGCCGCTCAGCTCAGAAAAGCTATTTCCTAGCTCAAGCGTTAGGTATTACCTCAACACCGTTATCAATCAAAGAATCAATTGCACGCTCGGTGGACTCTGCTGAAACCCCTGCAGTGAGAGAGCTGATAACCCGAACATTCAAACCCAGTTTTTTGGCATCAAGGGCCGAAGCCAGAACGCAGTGATCGGTAGCAATTCCAACGACGTCTAACTCGTCGATGCCGTTTTGGGTGAGTAAGTCTTCGAGCGTGCCACCCGCTTCTGTTATCCCTTCGAAAGCCGAGTAGCCATGGGCTCCCTGACCTTTGTAAACATGTTCTTGAACCAGGTCAAGCTCTAGATTTGGGTGGTAGTTTGAGCCTTCGCTTTCTGCAACACAGTGGATTGGCCAAGAGGTTTTGTAATCCGGCTCTGAATCCGAAGCAGCAAAGTGACCCGAGTTGTCATTATCTGAGTCGTGCCAATCCCTGGAGGCAACAACTAGGTCGTAATCAGCTGACTTGATATAGTCACTAATCTTTTTTGCAACCGCTTGGCCCCCGGCTACCGCGAGTGATCCACCCTCACAAAAATCATTCTGCACATCCACAACCAAAAGCGCTTTGCTCATGAAGGCTCCTAGTCGTTCGACAGGGTGTTGCCGCAACGGTAAAACGATGTCACAAGGGTGTCAATTGCAACCCTGACATCGCTTCCAACAGCGCCATAGGCATAAATTGTGAAGGTCAGGCTGGTACCGTCTTTGGCCTCAATGATTCCATTGAGCGTGTGAACTTTAGTCAGATATCCGGTCTTGGCTCGAACGTTGCCAGCTGCATCAGATAGATCGCCCTGGAATCTTGTTGCCAAACTGCCGGTCTCGCCAGCAACCATGAGGCTGTTCTTGATTACGTCAAAATCTCCATAGCCTGAGTCAACCAAGCGCATTAGCTCTGCCATGAACCTAGGCGAGACCAAGTTCAAATCTGACAGACCAGATCCATCTCTTACCGTGACACCGCTAAAGTCCAGACCTGATGGCTCAAGTAACCTCTCGTACGCTGTGTCCAAGTTGTCGTAGGTTGCATCAAACCCAGCTTCAATGGTTGCTATTTTTCCAAGAGCCTCCGAGAGGCTGTTGTCTGAGGAAACAAGAACATTTGCAATCCAGTCACTCATCGGCTGGGAATCAACCTTGGCGATTTCAACAAAACCTGATGGGGCTGAGCCCTGAATTAGGGTGGCAGCTGGGGCAAGCTCCGCTAGCCCAAGCTTGAACTGTTCCCCTGCACTTGTTACTGGCCTACCGGTCCTGGCTGAAGTAGGCGCTTCAGGAAGGACACGGTCCCCGTCAAGTTGAAGGGCAGTAACCTCAGAAATCCAGCCATCGACTTGGTTCACTCTTTGCCAAGAGGTCTCCCAACCTGAACCTGGGAAAAAACTTGAGTCGAGGATAATTTCATTTATCTGGGCGACGCCGTTACTACTTGCCCAAGCTCTAACCTGAGCTACCAATGTTGCTAGCTTTGGGGCGCCCTTATAAACCGACTGAGCGCCGGCCGAGGTTTTGGAAAGAGTAATGTCTCCAGCTCCCACCAGAGCAATTCTTGAAGGGTTCGCTGGGTCAGCCATTACCCTGGTTGAAAGTTGGTAGTCGGGACCAACGCTCGCGAGCACTGCTGCGGCAGTTAGGGATTTCATTACCGAAGCGGTCGCAGCTGGAATGTCTGCGTCGCGATCAAATAAGACCTCACCGGTCTCAGAATTTAGAACAACGGCTTGAAGTGTTCCAAGAGACGGGTTTGATTCTTCTTCGGTAACTGTGCAGGTTCTAGGTGGTGCTTCCGAGGCAGAAGGTGAAGCAGAAACGTCACTCGCGGCATTTGAATTCGAGCTAGGAGAAGAAATCACCAAGCCACCAAGCATCAGGGCTAGTACGAGCAAGCCAGAGCCTGCACCAATAAACACTTCTTTGAAGTGCGGGAAATTCTTAAATTTTTGTAGCACTTGGCTAAGCTCCTGAAAACTCGATACCCGTTTGATTTCTAATTTGATCCATGACTTCCATAATCTGAATTGTTTCATCCAGGCTCATGGTCGGTGATTCAATGAGGCCTTCAGATATACAACGCTCAACTTCGAGCGCCTGATACTGCATTCCTCTTCCTTCAATATTACCCTCGTATTTGAACAAGATATTGTCGTCCCGGTCGAAAACTGTGAATGTGCTGTGCTCGTAAAAGGATTTTTCCATTTCAACTCTTCCGGCATCGCCAAGAATAAAAGCTCTTACTGGACCAGCTGATGCAATGCTGGAATGCAGCAAAGTCTGCCTACCACCTGAATATTCAAAGATTGCACCCATGGATTCGTCCACATTTCCAGGCAACAATGACGCAGAGGCCTGAATCCTGGTCGGATTGCCAAAGAGCCTGTGGGCCAAGGAGATTGGGTAAATCCCTAGGTCTAGCAATGAGCCTCCTCCTAGTAGGGGGTCATAAAGCCTAGGGAATGAATCCTTTGGAAGATATTGATTGTGATCGGCCAAAAGGTAAAGAGGTTTCCCGATTAGTCCCTGCTCTAGCTTTTCAAAGAGTGTTTTGTGGTTGGGAAGAAATCTCGTCCACATCGCCTCCATGAGAAATACTCCATTGAGTCTTGAGATGGCTGCCAATTCCCTTGCCTGAGCCGCGTTTAGAGTAAATGGCTTCTCTAGCAATACATTCTTGCCAGAGCTAAGTGCCAACTTTGCATTAGCAAAGTGAGCGTTATTTGTAGTTGAGATATAGACGATGTCAATATCCTGGTCAGCTACTAGTTCCTCATAGCTCCCGTAAGCGCGATTAATTGAGTGCTTCTTCGCGTAGGACTGTGCACGATCTACCGACCTAGAACCAACTGCTTCTAAATGCATACCCGCAAGACGCAAGTCCTTTAGAAATTCAACGCTGATTTCTCCCGGGCCCATAATCGCCCACTTAAGTTCGTGCTTCACTGTAGCCTCCAGGTCTCAGAAAATAGCTTAGACTTAGAGTATGAAATCAAAAATGACTGTTACAGCTTTATTGGCCCTGCTGCTGATTCCAACACCAGCCCACGCACACGATCTGCTGGTAGACATAAATCCAGCTCCTGGGGCGGTTATCTCGACTTCCAGCTTCGAGGCTGTCCTTACCTTCAACAACCCTCTATTGGTCATTGAATCTGAAACCAATGCAGAACTTGCAACCAAATTGCAGGGCTCTTCTGACTGGATAGTCCACCCTTTTGCGATCGATGACAAAACACTGGTTGCCCAGGTTGAGCTTAGCGAACCCGGTTCTTATGATTTGCGTTGGAGTGTAGTTGGCTCTGATGGCCACACAATCAGCGGTGATTCCAACTTCGTTCTAGAGGGCATAGTTGCAGAAGAAACTGCAGTTCCTCTTATCGCGGAACCCGACTTGGTAACGACCTCGGAATCCCAAGACATTCCTGCTGGTTTCTATGTTGGCCTCGCATTAGTTGCCCTAGGTGCGGTCTTTGCACCTATTGGTTTGATGATGCGAAGAAAGTCTAGGAAGTCCTAGGTCGAACTAGGGCGTCTATGTTTCCAAGCAGCTCGTCAAACTCAGCTGCGGTCATGAGCTTTAGCTCTAAGACAACTTCTCGAACGCTGGTTTCATCAGCTAGAGCTTTTTGAGCAACGATAGTTGCATTCTCATAACCCAAAACTGGGCTGATAGCTGTAACCAAACCAATGGAGTTTTCCACACTCAGTCGAAGCTTTTCAACGTTGGCGGTAATCCCAGAAACGCAGGCGTCTGCCAATACGTAGCAACCCTGTCTTAGCTGAGTGATACTCATCATCAAAGCGCGACACATTATTGGTTCAAATGCGTTCAGCTGCAACTGCCCTGCTTCAACTGCCATGGTCACAGTCATGTCATTACCAACCACGGCAAATGCAATTTGATTGATTACCTCAGGAATAACTGGGTTGACTTTACCCGGCATGATTGATGATCCGGCCTGTCTTGGTGGCAAGTTGATTTCATCCAGACCAGCACGCGGTCCGCTGCTCAACAGTCGAAGATCGTTAGCGGTCTTCGAGAGTTTCACGGCAATTCTCTTCAGCACTCCAGAAACGGTGACGAATACACCGGCATCCTGGGTAGCCTCGACCATGTCTTCGGCAAGCACAAAATCAAAACCACTTAGCTTCGAGAGGGCTTGGCATGCTTTTTCTGGGTAGCCTACAGGCGCGTTAATACCGGTTCCAATGGCAGTTCCACCTAGGTTGATTTCACGCAGCAGCGGCAAGACTTCGCGCAGTCTTTGGATATCTTCCATAGTCATTCTCGAAAAGGCTGCAAATTCTTGACCGAGGGTCATTGGAACCGCGTCTTGCATTTGAGTGCGGCCCATTTTGATGACTTCTCTAAACTCAATCGCCTTGCCAGTGAAGGCTTTTTCTAGGTGGGCCATTGCCTTGAGGAGTTCGTTGATCTCAATAATCAAAGCTAGTTTTAGCGACGTTGGGTACACATCATTAGTTGACTGTGACTGGTTCACATCGTTTAGAGGGTGAACTATTGAGTAATCACCTTTTTGACCCCCAAGGATTTCGATTGCGACATTGGCAATGACCTCATTGGCATTCATGTTGGTTGAGGTGCCGGCTCCACCCTGGATAGCGTCCACGACAAACTGTGAATCAAACTCTCCGTCAGCAACCCGTATTGAGGCCTTCACAATGGCGTCTTTTACTTTTGGATCCAGTTCTCCAAGTTCGAAGTTGGCCTCGGCGGTAGCTTGTTTGACGATTGCTAAAGCGCGAATCAAGGAACGGTAGTGGCCAATTGGCACTCCGGAGATTGGAAAGTTATCAACCGCTCTAGCGGTGTGGATGCCCCAATAGGCATCCTTAGGAACTTGGTAATCTCCAAGAAGGTCGTGTTCGAGTCTGGTTGAGGACATAAATTAAGTCTGCCACTAAATTGTGGAGGCCGGCTACCAACCCATACGGCAGAACTCTTCTACCTTCTTAGTTCTTCCAGCAACAATCATTACATCCCCTGTGTTAAGAACGGTTTCCGGGAAGGAAGGCTTGTAGTTATCATTTGGTTTCTTGGTAGCTACGACCGTTACCCCGTGAAGAGATCTGAACTGCATTTCTGAAAGAGTCTTTCCTTCGAAGCTTTCTGGGACTTCTGTTTTTGCCATAACGAAATCCTCGTCTAACTGGATGTAATCCAGCGATTCACCGCTCACCATGTGCGCGACTCGCTTACCCATGTCCATCTCTGGGAAAATGACGTGGTGAACTCCAAGCTGTTGAAGGATTCGACCGTGAGAGACGCTTGTTGCTTTTGCCCAAACCTGCGGCACGCCTAGCTGCAGTAACAAAGACGCGGTCAAGATACTGGCCTCTAGGTCGCTGCCAATCGCTACCACTGCAGAATCGAAATCGGGGATGCCTAACTCACGAAGGGCGTCTTCGTCGGTTGAATTCGCCTGTACGACCTGCGTCAGTTCTTCAGCGTTAGCCTGAACGAGCTTTTCGTCTGAGTCGATTCCGAGAACCTCACGTCCCGATTTGACTAGCTCCAAAGCCAGCGCGGTGCCGAATCTTCCTAGGCCGATGACGGCAATAGTTGATGCGCCGTGTTTCTCGCGTCCGAGTGTCTTTAGGCGACTAGCCAATTTGTTCTCCTATCCAAACTGCAGTTACCTGCAGTGATTTATCCATACTTAGGTTAGCGGTTCGCTTGCTTGCTAATAGGGCTTGAGGGACTTTAGCCAATTAGAGGCCTCTCCTTCGGGTATTCGAAGTGGCGCTTAGTTCTTCGAAGAGCTAAAGATGTTGCCACAATGATGGGGCCGAGCCTTCCAAACAACATCAAAAGTGCCAGTAAGAATTTTGCATGTTCTGGAAGCTGGGCTGTTATTCCAGTTGATAAACCTACAGTTCCAACTGCAGAAACAACTTCAAACAGTAGCTGGTCTAAGGTGTATTCTGTTGTCAGTCGAAGAATGAGTAGCGCTCCAATCACGACGACCATGTACAAGCTAACAATCGTCAGCGCTTGACGCTGCATGGATCTTGGAAGTCTACGGTTTCCAACGTTTACCGCATTGTCTCCCCGAATCTCGGTATAGACGATGTAAAGCAGCACCACAAACGTTCCAATTTTGATACCACCGGCAGTAGAAGCGCTAGCTCCACCGATGAACATAAGAATAGAAGTAACGAGCCAGGAGGTGGGTTGCATCTGGCTAACATCTAATGCGTTGAATCCTGCGGTTCTTGGCATCACAGATGCAAAAACGCTATCGACAATTTTCTGAAAAGGGGTCAGTGGTCCAAGAGTATTTGGATTACTCCACTCAAGAAACGCGATGGCAACTGTTCCAATGGCGAGTAGCGCGAAGCTGGCCCACAGTACTATTCGAGAGTTGAGAGACCATTGTTTCGGCATGGAGTAGCTTGCCTTAACTTTGAAAACTTTTGCAAGCCTTAGAAAAAGCCGATCGCGCAGCTCGACTATCGTCGGGAAGCCAAGACTCGCCAAAAAAACTGTTGTGAAAATTGGAACCAGTATCCAGCCATCTCGGGCAAATTGGATCATGCTGTCGCTATAAAGTGCAAAACCTGCGTTATTAAATGAAGAGATGGCGTGAAACGCACCGTGGGCCAAAGCCTTGTTTAGCTCGTAGCCGTACTCGGTGGCAAAACGCCAGGTTAAAATGCCCCCGAGAATCACTTGAAAAAACAGCATGATCTTCAAAATGTTGAAAAGCAAACTCTTCACATCGGGGGCGCTTGCACCGGATTCAGAGTTTGCATTGAGTCTTGTCCGCAAGGACACTCGGCCCTCCAAAAGAATTGCAACCAGCGAAGCGAAACCAACAATTCCAAAGCCACCAGCTTGAATTAGTAACGCTATAACTACATGCCCAAAAAGACTCCAATGGTTTTCGACATCTAAAGTTGATAAACCTGTGACGGTGGTGGCCGAAGTTGCCGTAAACAGGGCATCGAACACAGGGGTAGATTTACCGGTTTGTGATGCGATGGGAAGAACTAGAAGTGCAGTTCCCAAAAGAATGATGCCTGTGAAGGCTATAGAAATGATTTGAGAAGGATGCAAGCCTTTACGGCCAAACATGTGGATTCCTTTCCAGAGCCTCACCAAGCCTACTCTCAAAAGGTTGGAGCTTGCCAGATAGATTCGGGTCTAATTCAGGATTTTCATCCGTTTTAGAGCTTTCCTAACCTCCGGAGTCTAGCTATTGCACCGTCTTCAATTGGTGACTCCGGGCCAGTGGCTAAACGCATAAAGCGAAGTGACCATCTGGTAACTGGACGTATAAACCAAGCTGGTTTAGCTTTCAACCCCAGTAGTTTTCTAAACTCTGGTCTTAGTGATAAAACAGCCGCTTCAAACAGCAATCCATAAACGAGTTTGGCAACTCCTGGAAGAGGTGGGTTCTTGATGAACTCAATAACCTTCTTGGTGTCTGGAGTAGAAACCAGCAGACCAGAGTTATAGAACTTATCAATTTCATTTTCGAGTTCTTGCTCGCTCATCGGACATGTAGTAAGCCCAAGTGGTGCCACCGAGACACTCCACTGAGATACATAGTTGTCTGCTCCACTAGCTGCCGACCCTTTTGGTATCTGTTTCCAGGAATACATCTGGTGTGAAACCAAGAAGGACTCCATGAAGGCAACGTGCACCCAAAGCAATAGGTCTTTATCTGCTGCCTTGTATGGCACTGTCTCACCGGTTCCCTTGGTGTACTCACCAACAACTCGGGTGTGGAGCTTGTTTACGCGATTGGCTTCGTTTTGAACGGCTGTTTTTGACCCAAAGGTTGTAACCGTGAGCCAGCGAATAGTTCCAGCCAATCTTCCTAGCGGGTCCGATTCGTATCTTGAGTGATTCTTCACTCCCGTCAAAGATCCTGGATGTAGCGCCTGCATCAGCAACGCTCTGATTCCACCCACCAAGGTTCCAAAGTCTGCGTGAACTACCCATGGCGCATCAGATGGCAGAAAGTAGCCCTCTTCTTCACCGGCTGCAACAACACCCAACCAAGGCGGAACTCCATCTGGGTCTCCAGAAAGAAGCTTTCGAAATCGCTTGGAGAGAAACTCTTGGAGCGCGTTGTTCTGCTTGGATTTCAAAGATCACCTAGTTGATTGTTATAGGACAGTAATACAAGTCTACGTTTCAATTATTTGTCATTTTCCAGAAGTGGAGCCACCTAGCGGAATTGAACCGCTGACCTGCTCTTTACGAGGGAGCTGCTCTACCAACTGAGCTAAGGTGGCCTACGAATCCGGCTCAGTGCTTTCAGAGCCATTGACTACTTTATTAGAACAGATTCCTGTCCTAACCTGTAGCTAGAAGAAAACTCAAAGGAGTAAGGGTATGAAAGAACAAGACCTAGTAAAGCTTTGGAATCGACTCAGAAATCAAATCATCTTTTCGCAACTGGCTCCAACGTTTTTGCTTATCGTCACAATCGGATTGCTTAATGACGGCCTGGCTGATTCCGCAAATGTTGTGAAGTGGGCAGCACTTGGAATCTTGTTAGCCTCAGGAATCTTTGGCTTTCTAGCCCAGTACTCGGCTGCAACTGAAGCGCGCGCAGTGTTGAGTGACTTGAAAACACTAAAGTCGAAGTCTAAGGTTTCAATTCAATTGGTTGGATTCAAAAGTTGGATAAACGTCATTCGTTTCGTGACGCCAAGCATTTTTGTCGGAATCTATGTATTGTTGTGTATTGCTCTTCTGTTTTAGATTAAAAGAGTAGATGAAGCCCCGGCTGCGGTCGGGGTTTTTTCTTTCCCGGTTCTGTTTTTGCTAGCTGCAGTTTGGGTCACTGGCTGGAAGTTCACCCGTTAGGAAGAACTTGTCCACTACTCCGTCAATGCACTTATTGTCATTGCCGTAAATTGTATGACCCTGGCCGTTGTAAGTCATCAAAAATCCATCTTCGAGAATGTCGTTAGCAAGAGATTGAGCCTGCGAGTACGGAGTTGCTGGATCGCCGGTAGTTCCAATCACCAAAATTGTTGATGCTCCAGCTGCGCTGTAATCAGCTGGCTTGTCAGCTTCCGGGAATGGCCAACTTCCACAGCGCAAACCACCAAACTGCCAGTACCGACCCAAGACCGGAGCTGCCTCAAGCAACTTGGCGTTTTGTGCCTCAATCGCAAACATGCTTTGGGTGGCGCTTTCGTCGCGGCAGCTAATTGCATAGTTGGCTGCAATCAAGTTTGTTCGATAGCGGCCGTCTTCACCTCGGTCGTTGTAAAAATCAGCCAAGCTTAGAAACTCATCCCCAGAACCTGTTAGGGCTTCATTAAATGCGGTGGCTAAAGATGGCCAATATCGATCTGAATACAAAGTCATGATCAAGCCTGTTACGGCCGCCCAAATGGTTAGCTCTCGTCCTGATGATGTCGCTAGTGGCTTTTTCTCAATTGAAGCTAAAAGTTGACTCACGGATTCAAGGTCATCTGGAACATTTCCGCTAAATGGACAATCGTCGAAGCTGTCACAGTTTTCTAGAAATGTACTAAGAGCAGATTCAAAAGCCTCAAGTTGAAATAGCGTCTGCTCGTCACCATCAACAGTTGGGTCAATCGCGCCGTCCAGAACAAACCTGCCCACCCGATCAGGGAACAAAGTGGCGTAAGTGGTGCCTAGAAATGATCCATATGAATAGCCAAGGAAGTTCAGCTGTGATTCCCCAACAACAGCCCTTAGAACATCCATGTCCCTAGCCGCGGAGACCGTGTCCACGAACTCCAGCAATGCTCCCGTGTTTTCCAGGCACTTGTCTGCAAATTCCGCTGTTGCGGCCCTGGCAACAGCTAGATCCTCATCGCTTCCAATTTCAAAACCAGACACTCCATATAGAAACTCGTCGTATTCGGCATCGTTTAGACATTCAACGGCAGAACTTCTTCCCACTCCCCGCGGATCAAAACCAAGAATGTTCCAGTTTGATCGAAGGTCATCGGTTCCCAAATAGTCAGCAGAGTCCTTGACCCAGTCGTAACCGGATGCACCGGGGCCACCTGGGTTGAAAAGGATAAAGCCCTGTGACTTAGAATCCGCCAGTCTAAAGACTGTGGCAATTGAGATTGCCTCGCTATTAGGATCGCTCCAATCCATCGGGACTTGGATGTCTGCGCAGTAGAGTCGCTCGCCGCACACTTGAAAATCGGCTACCTGCTCGTAATACTCGCTAAATCCTGCAGGTGCCCCACTAGCGTCAGGAACTATCGGCTCCGGTGCCGAAGGAGCGCAACCTGCGAGCACTAAAGCTGAAATGGAGACAGCAGCTACCAGCTTGGCTAACTTTCCAAAGATCACTTATTTCTCCTAAGTGCAACTGCGAGCGATTCCAAAACCATTAGATCTCGAACGTTAGAGCTAATTCGGACTCTCGCCTGAGCTAGCGCTTCGAGCTTAGTAATCACCTCCGACGCGGTTGAAGTTGCTGCCAGCTCTACAATTTGGCTTCTTAGGTCGGCATTCACAAGCTCAGCTTCGGCACCCAGATTGATAATCAGGACATCTCTATACAGCGACATCAGATCAACCAAGATGCGATCGATGCCATCTCGCAGGCTTCTGGTGGCTCGTCTTTTTTGACCTTCCTCAAGAGCTTTTATATCTGCCCTAAGAGCTGGAGGGACCGTGCCGCCTTCAGGGATACCCAGGGTTGCAAGCAAAGCGGTTCTTTCCTCAGTGTCTTTTTCAGCCGTTAGTGCATCGGCATCTTTTCTAGCAAGCTCCAACCAGCGCTCAGCCGTGAACATGGCCTTTGGGATGGAATCGATATGCATCGCGGCAACTAAAGTTTCTTTTCTTCTAGCTCTCGCATCAGTACTGGTTGCTAGCCGAAGGGCCATTCCGATGTGACCTTGGGCCTCGGCGGCCACCTGTAAAGCAAGCGATGGACTGATCCGATCTCTGGCTACGAGTAAATCTGCCACAGTTTGGCTTGAAGGCTGCTTAAGCGCAACTCGCCTAACTCTCGAGCGAATGGTTGGAAGCATGTCGGCTTCTGATGGCGCACATAAAATCCAAATGGTTCCAGCCGGTGGTTCTTCTAGAGTCTTTAGCAAGACATTGGAGGAACGCTCCGCCATACGGTCCGCATCTTCGATGATCATTATCTGGTATTTGCTTATAGAGCCACCAAAGTATGAAGCTGCAACCAAGCCTCTAATTTCTTCGATTGAGATTATGACCTTCTCGGTGGCCAGCACCGTTACATCGGGATGTGATCCCAAGGCAACCATGCGACAGCTCTTGCAATCGCCGCAACCACCCGACTCACAAAGTAGCGCTGCAGCAAACGCTGCGGCAGCATTTGATCTTCCAGAACCTGGAGGGCCAGTAATAAGCCAAGCGTGCTGTAATCCTGCCTCCTTGTTTGCTACTGCTTGGCGAAGCTGAGATACCGCTTCTGGTTGACCAAGGAGTTCGGACCAGACAGGTTCAAACTCCAGGACTTTACTCAAAGCCCTTTGCTTTCTAGCAAAGCGTCCAAGCGCGGTTGAATCTGTTTCCAAATCGAATCTGGATCTTGGTTAGCATCAACTACGTGAAATCTCTTTGGTTCGTTTTTTGCAAGTTCTAAGTAAGTTTTTCTAGCTGCTTCAAAAAAAGTGATCTTCTCGCGCTCTAGTCGATCTGGTTCGGAACCTGTTTTGCCTCTTCGAATAGAAGCCGCGGCGGCATCGAGATCGAGCAAAATGGTTAGGTCTGGAAGTAAGTTATCAACTGCCCAAAGCGATAGGTTGCGCACTTCAGTTAGGTCCAATTCGCGTCCGGCACCCTGATAGGCAACAGAAGAATCTAAAAACCTATCTGAGATAACAATGTGTCCCTTGGCAAGAGCTGGCCTGATTATGCTCGCTACGTTATGAGCCCTGTCAGCTGCATATAGAAGTGCTTCCGAGCGAACCGAAACTTCTCCCTTTCGGTGCAACAAGAGATGTCTGATCTCAACTCCCAGATCGGATCCACCCGGTTCAAGGGTTCTGGTGACTTCTAACCCCTTTGCAGCAAGGTAGTCCTGCATCAAGTCAGCTTGAGTGGACTTGCCAACGCCATCGATACCCTCGAAGGATATAAACACTCCAGTGGTATCGGGCACGCTATTTCTTCTTTCTAGTTCCGGCCTTTACGGTCTTTTTCGGAGCAACGGCCTTTTTGCTGGCTCGGCCAGCTTTGGGAGCTGCCTGACCAGGCTCTAGTCCTAGTTTCTCACGCCTGATGGCTAGTAATTCAAATGCTTGGTCGCTGGTTAGCTCATCGAGCTTTTCGTCCTTTGGAATAGTGGCATTTATGGCGCCATCCGTCACATAGTCACCGAACTGTCCGGTCTTAGCAACAACATTTAGTCCGCTAGCTGGGTCTTCGCCGAATTCTTTGAGCGGTGTTGCGGCAGTTCTGCGGCCACCGTATTTTGGCTGTTTGTAGATCTCAAGGGCCTCTTCGAGGGAAAGGCCAAAAATCTGATCTTCGCTGGTAAGAGACCTGGAGTCAGTTCCCTTCTTGAGATATGGTCCGAACTTTCCGTTCTGGGCAGTGATCGGATTCTCAGTTTCTGGATCAATACCGATTGTTCTAGGTAGTGACAAAAGCGAAACCGCTTCTTCGAAGGAGAAAGTCTCAGGAGACATGGATTTGAACAAAGATGCAGTCTTTGGCTTCTCGGCATTTGGATCTTCAAGCAATACATATGGCCCGTACCTACCATCTTTGAACAAGATGTCATAACCGGTGAGTGGATCTTGACCCATAACGCGGTCAGTAATTATCGGAGCATCAATTAGCTCCTGGGCTTTAGCAACCGTGAGTTCATCAGGGGCTAAGCCCTCTGGGATGTTTACAATTCTGCGGCCGTTTTCATCGGCACCTTCGCTACCAGGCTCAACCATGGTCTCGATGTATGGGCCGTACTTTCCAGTTCGAAGCGTTATGTTATCCGCGAGGTAAATTGAGTTCACTGCCTTTGGATCGCTGTCGCCAACGTTTTGCACGGTGTCATGCAGGCCATCTTCGGTATCTGTTCCGAAGTAGAACTTGTTTAGCCACTCGCTGCGGTTGATTTCTCCGGCAGCTATCTGGTCGAGGTTTTCTTCCATTTGAGCGGTAAAAGCGTAATCAACTAATTTGACGAAGTTTTCTTCCAAGAACCTAGTCACGGTGAAAGCAATCCATTCTGGAACCAGGGCCTGACCGCGCTTGACTACGTAGCCTTTGTTGATGATGGTAGACAAGATAGCAGCGTAGGTAGAAGGCCTTCCAATACCGTCTTCTTCCAGCGCCTTAACAAGGCTTGCTTCGGTATAACGAGCTGGAGGCAAAGTATGGTGATCCTTGGCGGTTACTTCAACAACCGACAGGGCTTGGCCAACTTCCAAAGATGGCAGCTTCGATTCTTGCTCTTCGTCTGGCTCATCTTCACGGGATGCATCCCTGCCTTCTTCATAGGCAGCCATGAATCCCTTAAAGATAACTACGGTTCCAGAGGCGCTGAATTCGGCTGACTTACCATCTGCGACAGGAGAAACTGAAATCTTGGCAGTGGTTGTGGAGACCTTGGCGTCGGACATCTGAGACGCCATAGTTCTTTTCCATATCAACTCGTAAAGATCTTTTGACCTAGTGGAAATGGTCATTGGCAAATCGCTTGGGTGTAAGAAAGTTTCACCGGCTGGTCTAATTGCCTCGTGCGCTTCTTGAGCGTTCTTACTTTTGCCAGTGTAGATTCTTGGCGAATCTGGAACAGAATCTTTCCCAAACATTTCTATTGCTAATGCTCTGGCGGCTTGAATTGCTTGAGTGGAAAGTACAGGTGAGTCGGTACGCATATAAGTAATGTGACCTTCTTGATACAAACTCTGCGCGGTATCCATGGTCTGCTTGGCAGACATGCGAAGCTTTCTCGAAGCCTCCTGCTGCAATGTGGAAGTCGTGAAAGGTGCAGCAGGTTTCCTAGTTGAAGGCTTGGACTCGACCGATTCGACTTTTACCTTTACATCCTTTGATCTCATCGCTTCAGCTAGAGCTTCGGAAGCTGCTTGATCCAAAAGCAAAACTCCGTCTTTCATCTCACCTTTGTCGTTGAAGGAATCTCCAGATGCAATCTTCTTGCCATCAATCAAAGTGAGCTTGGCTTCAAAGTCTTGCTCTTTGTTCTTGTCGGTAGTGAACAGTGCTTTGACATCGTGATAGCTACCAGAAACAAAAGCCATGCGTTCGCGCTCACGCTCAACTACCAATCTCATGGCAGGAGATTGCACTCGACCAGCGCTTAGACCGCGGTTGATCTTGCGCCACAAAACTGGAGAAACTTCGTAGCCGTAAAGACGGTCAACTACCCTTCGGGTTTCTTGAGCCTGGACTAGGTTTTGATCAACTTCTCTGGTATTCAAAAGGGCGTCTTGAATGGCCTGTTTGGTGATTTCGTGAAAGACCATGCGACTAACAGGAACCTTGGGCTTTAGAACCTGCAGCAGGTGCCAAGCGATGGCCTCTCCCTCGCGGTCCTCATCGGTAGCTAGAAATAGCTCATCCGACTCGGCCAGAGCTTTCTTGAGCTCAGTTACGGTTTTGCTCTTTCCGGCCGAGATTGCGTAATAGGGCTCAAAGTCGTTTTCGATGTCAATTGAGAACTTTGCTAGCGAGCCCTTTTTCTTCTTCTCTTCTGGGGGTAAGTTCTTCGGGTCAATAAGGTCCCGGATGTGGCCAATCGATGCCATGACTGTGTAGTCATCGCCAAGGTACTTGGCAATCGTCTTCGCCTTGGCAGGCGACTCCACGATTACTAGCTTGTTACCTTTTGGCATCAATCTCCTAAATCATCAACCAGGTCCCGCCCTGGCTCGTGCTTTTTGCACAATCCCCAACGTTTCCATGTTGGTTTCGATAAAGACCTCGAAACCGACAATACGACATCGTTCCAGAACTAGCTGGCTATTGCTAGCAATATCTTTAGCCACAATACACGGATTCCCTGTGGATACACCTCTAAGTGCATCAGCTGCAGCCAGTGCAATCGAATTTGTTGTGGCCTGCAGCCTAGTAAATCCCAGTAATTGCGTGCTAACTAGCGATGAAGCAGCAAACAAAGCAAAAAACACAATCAGAATCGAAATTGCAAGGATTGTGCCCGCTCCATCGTCACTTTTCACTGTCCCGATGCTCTTGCGCACTGCTTCTCTGCTAATTCTAGAAAACCAATTTCAATGCCAGCAATAGGCGTCGCAACACTTAATTTCACACAAATCGAGTCTTCAAGTTCTTCTAATTCAAACGCAACCTGTTCGCCAGCTGTAGCAACCAGTTGATCAATTAGCTCAGCCGGTTCTCCTCTTGCCACCGCACTTGCAACAATTGCAGCAGCATTTATCAGTTGAAGCTTTGCAGATTGCAAACTCATCGCACCTATTGCAATGGCCATAATCAGGATTACTACCGGAAGCGTCAATACAAGCTCTGCAGTGACGCTTCCTCGGGTTGATCTAAATCGCACCGAATGTCAGAGCCGATCGGATTAGGTCAAAAAGAATAGTTTTGACCTCATCGCTTCTCATGATTACTACCAGCAGCCCCGCAAAGCCGACCGCTGCCATGGTGGCAATGGCATATTCGGCCGTTGCGGCACCCTCTTCTGATTTCCAGTTCATTTCTCTCCTTTTTATATGGCGCGAAATAGCCCTATCCCAACTGGGACCACGGCTAAAAATAGGAAGGCTGGTAGGGCTGCTAAACCAAGTGGAATAAGTAGTGAAATCGACAGCTTGGCAAGCCGTGATCGATCGTTACTCCAAAGCCTGTGTCGCAAGGTATCTGCCCTGGCCAGCAGTAACCCGTTTAGGGCAACACCTGATTGTTCAGAAACATTGACTGCGTCCCAAAAAATGGTCAGTTGATCCGCTGGAACATCGTGCGAAAACTGCTGCTTGGATTTAGTCCTTGCAAGTGCAGCGGCTGCTTTTGGGCTAAGGCCTGCAGATAGTCCAATTGCCACAGCATCTAAAAATGCTCCAGGGTCAGCCTCACGAGGTTTTGCCTTATCAAGCATCCGCAAGGAGCTGATTCTGGCAACAATAAGAAGTATCAGTCCTAGGCCAATTGAAATGACCCCTAACGCTGTTTCCAAAGAAGAACCAAGGGCTGAAAGCCCAAGAAGCTCTGAAAAAATCACGGCAACAATTGGAAGCAGCAAGATTAGGTTGGCAGTTGCCTTAGGGGAAGCAAATGCAATTCCTAATTCTGCAAACTGCCTGTGTTGCGCTCTAAACACTTCGGTGAGTCGATCAAGAGCCAGAGCCAAGTGACCTCCTGACTCAGTTGCTACCTCCCAAATGAACTGAAATTGCTTAATTTGAAACTCAGATAGCTCTTTTGTTTGCAATTGCCTCTTCGCGACCGTTGCACTGGTGCCAGAACGAAGCAGCGCAGTTATCTCCATCACGGCTAACTCGGCGCTCATGCCAACGCTAGCTTTTGTCTTGGTTGGTAACCTTTAACAACTAGCTCGCCAGCCTCGATGGCAAACTTTCCAATTCCTGAAACGCTTCTAGTGCCAGCTTTTGCCTCGAGAGCAATTACCCAATCAAAAGCTGCGGCAATCATTTTGAAAAAGGCCGAATCGGAGATTGCTAGATCGGCCTTTATTGTGGAAAGTCGTTCGGGAATTTGAATCAGGTTGTTTGCGTGAATGGTGGTTGCCCCACGGTGACCAGTATTTAGAGCTTGCAGCATGGCCATAAGCTCCAAGCCTCGAACTTCACCAACGACTATTCGATCAGGACGCATTCGTAGTGCTTCGCGCACTAACTGTTCTAAGGTGATTTTCCCCTGGCCCTCGACGTTTACGCTTCTTGACTGCAAGCAAACAATGTTGTTGCCAGCTAGCTCGGTGACGTCTTCTACCGCTATTACTCTTTCGGTGGCACCGCTGAGCATGGCGCGAAGTAGTGTAGTTTTTCCAGAACCGGTAGGACCAGAAATTAGAAAGCTCTCGCCAGAGTCCACAATCTCTCGAATAATTGTTTGCTGCAACGGCGATGCAGAAAGTGAGTTGAACAATTCTGACAGTGTTATCGCTTTAGCCTGGTGTAAGCGAATAGACAGTAACGTCTTGGAACTGCAGCCAGACTTTAGAACGGCATGGACTCGGAGTCCTCCTGGCAAACAAACATCAGCAAATGGGTTTGCCAGATCTAGTCTTCTGCCGCCTAACTCGATTAGCTCTCTTGCTATTGCAGCAAGCTCTGATTCAGAAACTTGGAAATCAGTGAACTGAACTAATCCGTCGCCGTAATCAACTAGTGACTCTGACTCGCTAAGCAAGATGTCGGTGACGTGCTCGTTATCAATTAGCTCGAGCAGCCAAGTAGGTAGTTGGGTTTCCACCCACTAACAATCGGTCAAGCTTGCGCTTATTTGGCGGGGGACAAAGAAAATGTGGATAAATTAGGGGGCGGCAGGTTTTGGGGAAAACCTGCCGCCTGGTGATAGCGATTGGGGGAATCTAACTATCACAAGTCAGTAATAAATTGCCGACGGTTTATTCTAGGCAGGAATTAGTCGCCAAAAGCTCATTTGTGCCATTATTACCAGTGAGTTAGAAGGAGTTGGCAATGGTGCCGAAACAGTCAGATATCGAAAACCTTCTGCACGAATCCAGACGTTTTCGTCCGAGTGAGGCCTTTGCTTCTCAAGCCGTGGCCAAAAAAGACCTTTACGACCAAGCCGCCAACAACCGCCTTGACTTCTGGGCCGACAAAGCTCGTGAGCTTAACTGGCACAAACCCTTCACTAAGACCTTGGATTATTCCAACCCTCCTTTTGCCAAGTGGTTCGAGGACGGCGAGCTAAACGTTTGTTACAACGCCCTCGATTGTCACGTTCTTGCCGGCAAGAGCGACAAAGTAGCCCTTTACTTCGAAGGCGAGGCTGGCGACAGCTCTAAATTCACCTACGCCCAGCTGCTAACCGAAGTCAAAAAAGCAGCCAATGCCTTTGCTTCTTTGGGAGTCTCCAAGGGAGATCGAGTGGCAATTTATATGCCACTTGTTCCAGAGGCAGTAATTGCCATGTTGGCAACTGCTCGATTGGGTGCCATCCACTCAGTTATCTTTGGCGGCTTTTCTGCCGAGTCACTTCGAAGTCGAATCAATGACGCTGAGGCAAAGCTGGTTGTAACCGCTGATGGGGGAAATAGAAAAGGTAAAGTCTTACCTTTGAAGCCTGCGGTTGACGAAGCTATTACCGGTGGTGCTTGTCCGAGTGTGGAGCACGTGATTGTTCTAAGGCGTGGTGGCAACGAAGTTGCCTGGAATTTGAAAACAGATCTTTGGTGGGAAGATGTGGTCGGAAGCGCTTCTGATCAGCACGAAGCTCAAGGCTTCGAATCAGAAAACCCGCTGTTTATCTTGTATACCTCTGGCACCACCGGTAAGCCAAAAGGTATCTTGCATACTTCAGGTGGATACCTAACCCAGGCCACATTTACTCACAAATCGATATTTGATGTTCATCCAGAAACTGACATTTACTGGTGCACCGCGGATGTTGGCTGGATCACTGGACATTCCTATGTGGTCTATGGGCCACTAACCAATGGGGTCAGTCAGGTCATATATGAAGGTACCCCTGACACCCCAGACTGGGGTCGCTGGTGGCAAATCATAGAGAAGTACAAGGTCAGCATTTTCTACACCGCTCCAACCGCTATCAGAACCTTCATGAAGCACGGTCGAGAGATTCCAGATCGCTACGACCTGAGCTCACTTCGGGTTCTAGGTTCTGTTGGTGAGCCAATTAACCCAGAAGCCTGGATGTGGTACCGAGAGGCCATTGGTCGAAACAACTGCCCAATTGTCGACACCTGGTGGCAGACCGAAACCGGAGCTATCATGATTTCCGCTCTGCCGGGAGTAACAGCCACCAAGCCAGGCTCTGCCCAAGTGCCAGTTCCTGGAATCAGCGTGGAGATAGTAAACGAAGCCGGAGAAAAAGTGAGCTCCGGTGGAGGTTACCTGACTATTACCGAACCTTGGCCTTCCATGCTTCGTGGCATTTGGAAAGACCCAGCAAGATTTATCGAGACCTACTGGTCGCAATACCCTGGCAAGTACTTTGCCGGTGATGGAGCGATGCTCGATGACGATGGCGAGATTTGGATCCTTGGTCGAGTGGATGATGTCATGAACGTTTCAGGTCACCGGCTTTCAACCACTGAAATCGAATCGGCTCTCGTGTCACACCCGTTTGTTGCCGAAGCTGCGGTAGTTGGTGCAAGTGATGAAACAACCGGGCAGGCGGTTGTTGCCTTTGTGATTTTGCGTGCCGATCAAGTTGGAAATGCCGGATCTGAGTCAGAAGTTTCTGCAGTGCTTCGAGAGCACGTTTCTAAACAGATTGGGCCTATCGCAAAACCAAGACAAATCATGGTGGTTGCCGAACTTCCAAAAACTAGATCTGGAAAGATTATGCGAAGACTTCTTAGAGATGTTGCCGAAGGAAGACCTGTGGGAGATGTTACGACCTTGGCCGATACTTCCGTAATGAATGTCATCGACGGTAAGTTTCACAGCTAGAAACTAAACCTCGACGATTAGCTCTATCTCTACAGGAGCATCTAGAGGAAGAACGGCTACCCCAACCGCGCTTCTGGCGTGGATTCCTTTTTCTCCAAATACGTCACCTAGAAACTCGCTCGCTCCGTTGACTACAGCTGGCTGACCAGAGAACTCGGGAGTAGAGGACACGAATCCGACTACTTTAACTATGCGCTTTATCTTGTCGAGATCTCCGATGACGGTTTTCGCTGCCGCGAGCGCGTTTAAAGCGCAGATGGTGGCTAGCTCCTTGGCTCGCTCTGGCGAGACGGATCCGCCAACCTTGCCAGTCTCGGCAAGGTTGCCTGCAATCATGGGTAGCTGTCCAGAGGTAAAGACCAGGTTTCCGGACTGAACGGCTGGAATATAGGCGGCTAGTGGTTTTGCATTTTCGGGCAATAAAAAGCCCAAATCGATGATTCTCTGCTCAATTTGGGACATTTAGCTCACCGGGCGCTTGAAGTATGCAACTAGGCCACCTTCTGGGCCAGTGACGATTTGGACCAATTCCCAGCCCTCTGAGCCCCAATTATTGAGGATTTGGGTGGTGTTATGAATGATTAGGGGGGTTGTGATGTACTCCCATTTTTGCATGGTCAGCCTGCTCTCAGGGTTTGATAGTAACCTTAAGTCTATTCTCATGAAAGGTCTGGCTTTCCCCATGCGCAAATTATTAGGAAGACTGTTTGGCCTGAGCGCCATAGCTGGTCTACTGACTTTTGCACTTATTACTCCTGTTGCTGCCGTGGCTGGATATGCCTCTTCAGCTGGAATTGTCGCCTTTGAGGGTTTGCCTGAATACATCAAGCCAGTAAACGCCTCCCAAACCTCCACTCTCTATGCCAACCAGGACGGCAAGCCTGTCGCCCTAGCCAGTTTTTACCACGAAAACCGCATCTCGGTCGATTACGACCAGATGAGCCCGAACATGATCAATGCGGTTGTTGCTACCGAGGACCCTCGTTTTTTCCAGCACGGTGGCGTTGATATTCTGGCTCTTATTCGAGCAACCCTTGGTGTTGCCACAAGTGGACTTTCCGGACCCGGTGGTTCCACAATCACCATGCAGTATGTCAAGAACACATTGGTCGAAGCCGCCAACATCGCAGGTGACGAAGCCGGTATTGCGTTGGCCACCGAAACCACCATTGAACGTAAGATTCGCGAAATCCGCTTGGCTATCGCTCTCGAGAGCGTTAGCACCAAGCAGGAAATTCTAGCTGGATACCTGAACCTCGCATTCTTTGGAAACCGAATTAACGGCATCGAGGCTGCTTCGAATTACTACTTTGGCGTTACGGCTAAAGACCTTTCTGTCCCCCAAGCCGCGATGCTAACCGCGATGCTTCGGGCACCAAATGCTTATAAGCCAGACGTAGCGGAGAATCTCCCGATAGCCAAGACTCGAAGAGACTACGTAATTAACAATATGCGTGACGAAGGCTACATAACCGCAGCTGAGGCAGAGTCCTACAAGGCAGAGCCAGTTGTGCCAAACATCAATGAAACCAAAACTGGTTGCGAAGCCAACCAGGAAACTGCGTACTTCTGTGACTACGTGGTTTGGGTGGTTAGAAACTCCGAAGAGTTTGGCGCCACTCTCGAAGACCGCGAAGTGCTGTTGCGCCGCGGTGGACTTGAGATTTACTCCACTATGGATCTGGAGTTACAAAACACCACTGACGAAGTCGTAAAAGCGGAGTTACCAGTTGATAATCGCTGGGCACTAGGAGCTGCCTCTGTTTCTGTCGAAGTTGGAACCGGTCGAGTATTGTCCATGAGCCAAAACCGAATCTTCGATCAAGAAGTCGACGATGACCCCACCACAACTAGCGTGAATTACTCCTCGGACAAGGCCTACGGTGGCTCTTCTGGGTTCCAGACCGGTTCGACTTACAAGATTTTCGTGCTGGCTGAATGGCTCTCAAAGGGTTTCTTGCTCGGTGATCAAGTTGATGCACGAGACAGACTTTGGAAAGTGGAAGACTTCTCGGCTAAGTGTGGCGGTATTGCAGGGGATTGGGATCCAAATAACTTCGGTAACACCCAGTTCGAATTTCTGAGCGCGCTTAGCGCGACTATCCAGTCTGTAAACACCGCTTATGCAACCATGGCATCATTCTTGGATCTCTGTGACATAAGAGACCGAGCCGCAGCCTTTGGGGTCAAGCGAGCCGATGGTAATGAGCTGTTGTATGTTCAAGCTTCGGTTCTGGGTGTAAATGAGCTTTCCCCATTGACGATGGCTGCGGCCATGTCTGGGTTTGCCAACGATGGAATCTATTGTTCTCCGATTGCAATAGACCGAGTGGTTGTTAGATCAACCGGGTTGGAAATGAAGGTGCCAGTTACCGAGTGCAATCGCGCCGTCACCTCAGAGGTAGCAGCTGCGGCAAGTTATGCATTCCAGTTAGTAGTTAGCGGTGGTACCGGATCATCGTCGCGAACTCCTGACCGAGTGCCCCTCGCTGGAAAAACTGGTTCTACTGACAGATTCCTTCACACTTGGATGACTGGATACTCTTCCAAGGTCGCAACGGCAACTTGGGTTGGAAACGTATCCGGCACGCAAAATGTCGGCGGTGTTTCAATTGATGGCACACCTGGTGGATCTCTAAGACATGAGATTTGGCGCCAAATTATGACCGTGGCCAACGAGTTATACCCGGGGGAAGCCTTCCCATCAGCACCTTCGATGTATCTCGGGGCGTCCAATGTGATCATGCCTGACGTCAACGCTTTGCCTCCAGAGATCGCTCTTGAAATCCTTCGCGATGCTGGATTGGCGGCTCAGATTTCAGCCAGTCAGGTTCTTTCTTCGAACCCACCGGGAACTGTAGCCTCAGCTGACCATGCAACCGGTGCAGAGTTGCCGCGTGGAACTCTAGTTACTATCTCGCTTAGCCGAGGTGGAACAGTTGCGGTGCCAGATGTTGCAGGCTTGAGTATCGCCGATGCAACAGCCAGACTTCTCTCCTATGGTTTTTCTGCTGTGAGTGCTCCGCAACCTAGCCAGGGCCAATACTTTCTGTACTCGTCAACAGTTCCCGATGGAATGGTAGTTGGAACAAATCCACCTGCTGGTTCATCAGCGGATGCTCTCGGTGCAGTTCTACTGATTATTAGCAAGGGACCTTCCACTGGCTAGTGTTTGGTTAGCAATTTGCTTACTGGCAATAGCCATTTGGGCAATTGTCATTGAGCGGCAGCTGTACGTTATTCGCCGTGAATCCATAAGAGTGCTTCCAAAAGGAAGCTCTCCGATAAACGTCTTGCAAATTGGCGATATCCACTTAGCTCCTTGGCAAAAATCGAAGCAGCGCTTTATTCGAAACTTGGCGAAGCAACCAATTGATCTTGTGGTAAACACTGGCGACAATCTTGGGCACAAAAACGCGATCCCTCCTATGCTGGAGTGCCTGGCACCACTTATGCAAAAACCAGGCGTATTTGTAAACGGGTCAAATGATTACTACGCGCCGGTACCCAAAAACCCAATCAGTTATGTCTTTCGCTCCTCGGACGTTCCCAAATCAGCCAGGCTAGAAACCATCAGGATGACAAGCGCCTTTGAGCAAGCTGGCTGGATTAACCTGAACAACAAAGGAACCGAGATCGAGCTTTCCGGAAACCGCATCCGCTTTATTGGAGTAGATGATCACCACGTTGGAAGAAGTAACCTTTCGGAGCTGGCCGCCAGCCAAACCTTCACCATCGCACTCACTCACGCTCCGTACCTAGAAATACTTAGAGGGCTTACTCTTCGAGGGGCCGAGCTGATATTTGCTGGACACACCCATGGCGGTCAGGTAAGGCTACCAATTATTGGCGCGCTAACAACCAATAGCGATTTACCAAATAAATTTGCCAGGGGAACTTCTGGCTGGAGCTTTGAAGGGAAAAATTCAATTCTCAGTGTGGTGGCGGGACTTGGAAATTCAATTTTTGCACCGGTGCGATTTTTCTGCAGACCAGAAGTGAGACTAATCACACTGCTCGAAGTTGCCTAGTTTATTGACTGGTTTATTGACTAGTCGCTTTTTGCCCAGGCGTCTGGCCCAAGCACAATAAAGTCTTTCGCTGAATTCTCACAGCGCGCAGTTTCTCCCACAACGAAGCAGGTAAAACCAAAAGCTGTTATCTGTTCCCCGTCTTGTAGGGAAGGAGATGTAGAAGCATCCGAGTATGGCGAATTCACACAAGTGAAGTCAGCGGTTACCTCATCGGTAGTTGCAGTGCCCAAAAGTTTTATCTGATTGCCGTAGGTAAAATCACAATCCGAAGGCTTTGGGAGAGGTTCGTAACGAACATCTGTCTCTTTGTGTTCGCAAATTGCGATATCGTCATACTCGCTTAGGGTGCACCAGGTGGGACCGGTTCCAACCTTAAAAATGATGTCTCCATAGTCAACCAGGAACAAGTCTGGATCCACCTGCACAACATCAGCTGGCGCTTCTTGAGGGATGAGTGCTGGGTCAATGGTTGGAAGTGACTGCGATCCATCGGGGTTTGTGGGGGAAGTGTCAGCGCTGCACCCGGTAAGGCTGAGCGCGACTACCAGTAACGCAATTGAAATTGCTTTGTGCCCCATGGCTCAAGGATAGCTACCCGGCTTGAACTAGCTTGCCAAATCCACGCCGAGACTTATCGAAATCTAATTTCGGGTGGAACTTAAAATTCCTGGGCGACCAGCTCGGCAATCTCGTAAGTGTTTAAGGCAGCACCTTTTCGAAGGTTGTCCCCCACCACAAACATGTCGATTGAGTTCTCAAAGTCCAAAGCTTGCCTCACCCTTCCAACAAAGGTCGGGTCCTGGCCCGCTACGTGGTTAGGGGTTGGATAAATACCCTTTTCAGGGTCATCCATCAGCACAACGCTCGGAGATAGCTCCAGCTCCGCTTGCACCTCGGCAACGGTTAGAGGATTCGCGAAGGTGGCGTGGACAGCCAGCGAGTGAGACACCTGAACCGGAACCCTAACGCAGCTGGCTGAAACCTTTAGATCCTTGATTCCTAGAATCTTTCTGGACTCGTCTCGAACCTTCATCTCTTCGGAAGAGTGACCGCCGGCTTTTAGAGATCCAGCCATAGGAATCACATTCAGCGCAATTGGCACGGACCAGAGTGAATCGGCTTGGTTCAAACCGGCAGCTTGCAGCATTGACGCAACGTCTCCGCTTCTGGTTCCGGCAAGCGGATCGGTAGCGACAACGGCGATTTCTTTTTGCAGCTGGTCTACCCCAGCAGCCCCCGCACCGGAAACTGCCTGGTAACTTGCAACAACCAGCTCGGTTAGTCTCCACTTCGCGTGCAGTGCTCCAAGGGCAGCCATCATGGTCAAAGTTGTGCAGTTGGGGTTCGAGATTATTCCAAGTGGGCGGTTTTTTGTTTGCTCTGGGTTTACCTCTGGAACAACGAGTGGCACTTGATCGTTCATCCGGAACGCAGCTGAGTTATCCACCACAACCGCTCCGTGTTCAACGGCAATCGGTGCCCAAATTTGGGCAACTTCATCCGGCACATCAAACATGGCGATATCGATGCCATCAAATGCCTCACCAGAAAGCTCAACAACAGTTAGGTCTTGACCGTGAACCTTTATCTTTTTTCCAGCAGATTTCTTGGAAGCAATTAGGCGAATCTCACCCCATATGTTTTCGCGCTCGTTGATGATTGAAACCATCACGGTGCCGACAGCGCCGGTGGCTCCTACGAGTGCGAGGTTTGGCTTTCTGGACAATTTATCTGCCGGTTCCTGCGTGAACAACCGCTTCGGTGTCGCCATCTAGACCAAAGGCGCTGTGAACAACCCGGGCTGCCTCGATAACCTGATCGCTTCGGGTTATAACCGAAATTCGAATCTCAGATGTTGAAATCATCTCGATGTTGACTCCTGCTTTTGCTAGAGCGCCAAACAAAGTTGCAGAAACTCCTGAGTGAGTTTTCATTCCCGAACCAACAACCGAAAGTTTTCCGATGCTCTCATCAAACTGCAAAGAAGCAAAGCCCATGTGATCTTTTGCTGCTTCAAGAGCCTGGATTGCCTTCTTTAGGTCTTCGGCAAGAAGAGTGAATGAGATATCGCTTAGCTTGGTGTTGGAAACAGCAACGTTTTGAACAATCATGTCAATGTTGATACCAGCTTCTGCAACTACGGTGAATAGCTCGGCGGCTTTACCAGGAACGTCAGGAATACCAACAACGGTGATCTTGGCCTGGCTCTGATCGACCGCTACGCCTGCGACTATTGACTCTTCCATGGTTTCTCCGCTCGAATAAATGGTAGTGCCGGGGTTATCAGTAAAACTAGAGCGAACCCTAAGGTCCACTTTATGGCGCCTCGCAAATTCAACCGCCCTGATGTATAAAATCTTGGCTCCAGCAGCAGCCAGCTCAAGCATCGACTCAATATCAATTGAGTCGATCTTTTTGGCTCTTGGAACAGACCTTGGATCGGCAGTGTAAACGCCGTCAACGTCGCTGTAAATCTCGCAAACATCTGCATTTAGACCAGCAGCTAGCGCCACCGCCGTAGTGTCTGAACCACCGCGACCAAGCGTTGTTATATCCCCGCTGGTTGGGTCAAAACCTTGAAAACCAGCAACAATTGCGATCTCACCTTTATCTATAGCTTCTTGAACCCGGTCTGGGGTTACCTCAGCGATACGGGCATTTCCATAGGTTGAATCGGTAATGATTCCAGCCTGCAAGCCAGAGAAAGATCTTGATTTTTCACCCATGGAGTTAATAGCCATAGATAGCAATGCAACGGAGATGCGCTCACCTGCGGTGAGCAGCATGTCTAACTCTCTTGGGGTAGCTTCCGGATCGTCGGAAACATTGTTGGCTAATTCCAAAAGATCATCTGTAGTGTCTCCCATGGCCGAAACAACAACAACGACTTGATTACCGGCACGGTGAGTTTCGATAACTCTTTTGGCTACCAGTTTGATTTTTTCAGCATCGCCCACGGATGAACC
>JAIOXP010000014.1:0-25162 GCA_021741705.1 Rhodoluna sp.
TTGTCCCCAGCCAAGGCATCTAGTGCGTATATGATCAACGCCGACGAGCGCCAGGTGCGGGTTTTAGTGCCTGATTTCCAGCTATCGCTCGCTATCGGTAAAGAGGGTCAAAATGCCCGCTTGGCTGCCAAGTTGACCGGGGCCAAGATTGATATTCAGCCCGACAGTATTCTCGAAGGCGACTAGAGCGCTTTCGCCCTTTGGGGCTAGAATAGGGAAAGAATCAAGTTGGCCCCAAACGGCCATCTTTCTGGTTCATAAAGAAAAAACTAGAACAGGTAGAAAAGATGTTGGCAAATAAATGAGTAGCTCGAAATGAGTATCCAACAGCTTTAATGGCCTGCCCTGTTTGGGAAGGCCCAGACAGGAGAAGTAAGTGGCGCTACCACGTGTTTACGACGTAGCTAAAGAACTTGGCATTGACACCAAGGTGGCTTTGGCCAAATTAGAAGAACTTGGCGAATACGTCAAATCTGGATCTTCAACAATCGCACCCCCAGTGGCTAAGAAGCTGCGCGCTGCGTTTCCTGACGCCAAGCCTAAAGAGAAAAAAGTTGCCAAGCCCAAGGCAGCCCCTAAAGCAAAAGTTGACGCGCCAGCTGCAGAAGAAGAGACAGTTGTTCCCGCTGAGACCACAAAAGAAGTAAAGCCAAAAACATCTCGTCTTGCACCGAGCTCGATTACCGATGCTCCGAAAGAGCCAAAAGTTTCTCCAACCACTCCGGGTATTCCAAGACCAGGAAATAATCCATTCGCATCCAGTCAGGGAATGGGAATTCCTCGACCAATGACGAGACCTGGAAACAATCCTTTCAATGCCTCACAAGGTATGGCAAGACCTGGCACACCAAGACCGGGTTCACCTAGACCTGGATCTAGACCAGAAGGTGGCGAATTTCGACCAGGTGGTTCAAGACCAGGTGGTGCCGGAGGCGCACGTCCAGGATTTGGATCTGCGAAACCTGGATTGGGTGGAGGTGCACCGGGAGGTTTCCCAGGTCGTCCTTCAGCTGGCGGTAGAGGTCGCGGTGTTGGCGGCGGTACAGCTGGTGCTTTTGGTAAAGGTGGCGCAAGAGGTCAATCAAAGGCCAGAAAGTCAAAGCGCGCGAAGAGAGAAGAATTCGAACAAAGAAGTGTTCCAAGTCTTGGTGGAGCAGTTGTTCCAAGAGGAGATGGCACAACAGTAATCAGATTGCGCCGCGGAGCTTCGATTCAGGACTTTGCCGACAAGATTGATGCCAATGCTGGTCAGCTGATCACAGTGCTATTTGCACTTGGCCAGATGGCAACGGCTACCGCGTCGCTGGACGAAGAGACTTTCCAGATTCTTGGAGCAGAGCTTGGTTACAAGATTGAAGTTGTTTCTCCTGAGGACGAAGAGCGCGAGCTATTTGAGGGCTTTGGTTTGGATGTTTCAGCTGATTACGACGACGAAGAAGAAGACCTAGTTAGTCGCCCACCGGTAGTTACCGTTATGGGTCACGTTGACCACGGAAAGACTGCACTTCTGGACTCAATTCGTAATGCCAACGTCCAAGCAGGTGAAGCTGGTGGAATTACTCAGCACATAGGTGCCTACCAGGTGCACACCACCCACGAGGGTATCGATCGCGCAATTACCTTTATTGACACCCCAGGTCACGAGGCCTTCACAGCCATGCGAGCTCGTGGTGCTCAGGTAACAGACATAGCAATCTTGGTTGTTGCAGCTGATGATGGCGTTATGCCACAAACCATTGAGGCACTAAACCACGCCCAGTCGGCAGGTGTGCCAATTGTGGTTGCTATAAACAAGATTGATAAAGAAGGTGCGAACCCAGACAAGGTCAAGCAGCAGCTAACCGAGTTCAACTTAGTTGCCGAAGAGTATGGCGGTGACGTCATGTTCGTACCGGTATCTGCTTTGAAGAAGCAGGGAATTACTGAGCTTCTTGATGCAGTGCTTCTTACTGCTGATGCAGCACTTGATATGCGCGCGAACCCAAACAAGGACGCTCGCGGTGTTGCTATCGAAGCAAACCTAGACAAGGGCCGCGGAGCAGTTGCAACAGTATTGATTCAGTCTGGAACCTTGAGCGTTGGTGACTCCATTGTTGCCGGAAGCGCTCACGGACGTGTGCGCGCGATGTTCAACGAAGATGGCGATGCCGTAGAGCAAGCCACACCTTCTAGACCAGTTCAGGTGCTAGGTCTGCAAAGTGTTCCAAGAGCAGGTGACACCTTTGTTGTTACCGAAGATGAGCGCCAGGCAAGACAAATCGCCGAGAAGCGTGAAGCAGCAGATCGAAATGCCCTTCTTGCTAAGACTAGAAAGCGCGTCAGCCTCGAAGACTTCAGCAAGGCGCTTGAAGACGGCAAGGTTGAGTCTCTCAACTTGGTTATCAAGGGAGATGTTTCCGGTGCCGTTGAAGCTCTGGAAGACTCGCTACTCAAGGTCGAGATCGACGATTCCGTCCAGCTTCGCATTATTCACCGCGGTGTTGGTGCGGTAACAGAGTCTGATGTGAACTTAGCAACTGTTGATAACGCAATCATTATCGGATTCAACGTTCGCCCAGATAACAAGGCGAAGGAAAGAGCCGACCGTGAGGGTGTTGACATCCGTTTCTACTCGGTAATCTACGCAGCTCTAGAGGATATCGAGAAGTCCCTGAAGGGCATGCTCAAGCCTGAATACGAAGAATTCCAGCTTGGAACAGCTGAAGTTCGCGAACTATTCAAGTCCTCCAAGGTGGGAACAATCGCTGGATCGATCGTTAGATCTGGATCAATCAAGAGAAACGCTTTGGCCAGGGTGCTTCGTGGTGGCGAGGTCATCATCGACAACCTCAAGGTCGAATCGCTCAAGAGATTCAAGGACGACGCTAGCGAAGTCAAGACCGACTTCGAGTGTGGAATAGGTCTTGCTGGTTTCAACGACTTGCAACTCGAGGACATCATTGAAACCTTCGAGATGCGCGAGAAGCCTAGGGTCTAGAAATGGTCGATGTAGCTCGCGCTCGCAAGCTCGCCGAACGTATCAAGGTTTTGGTGGCAGAGTCTTTAGAGAAAACCGTGAAAGACCAAGATCTGGGTTTTGTCACACTCACCGAAGTAAAGGTAACTCCAGATTTACAGCACGCTCAGATCTTTTACACCGTGTACGGCTCCGATGAGGACCGCGCCAGATCAAACGAAATCATCAAAAGAAACACCGGTCGGATTCGAGGTGATGTTGGACACAACCTATCCATCAGGCTTACTCCAACCCTTGAATTCATCGCTGACGAGCTTCCTGAAAACGCAGCTCATCTAAATGACCTACTGGCAGAAGCCAGAGCCAGAGATGCTCAGGTTGCCAAGATTGCAGCTTCAGCTAATTATGCGGGGGAGCTAAACCCTTACAAGGAACCAAAGACCCAAGAAGATCAGGACTAATCTTGGCCACCCCAGGTTTGGTTTTGATTGATAAACCAACTAGCTGGACCAGTCACGATGTTGTTGCCAAAGTTCGCAAGTCGGTTGGAACGAAAAAAGTTGGCCACGCTGGAACCCTTGATCCACTAGCAACCGGACTATTAGTCCTTGGCATTGAATCAGGAACCAAGCTACTTACCTTTTTGGTCGGTGCCGATAAAACCTATGAAGCCACAATTCGCCTCGGCCAGCAAACAATCTCCGATGATTCCGAATCGGAAGTAATCTCCTCCGCTAGCCCCTATGAAATTGCAAAACTTAGCGATGAGAACATTGCGCGCGAGATTGCCAAGCTAACTGGCGTCATTATGCAAACCCCATCTTCGGTCAGTGCCATCAAGGTAGCTGGCAAGAGAGCATATGACCTTGTTCGAGCAGGTGAGGAGGTCGAGCTAAAGGCTCGTGAAGTTAACATCTACAGCTTCGAAATGCTTTCAGTAACTAGAGTTTCTGGATTCTTGGATGTCCAAGTTCGCGTCGAGTGCTCTTCTGGAACTTACATCCGAGCCTTGGCTCGGGATCTAGGAAACCTATTGGGTGTAGGCGGTCACATCACAGCACTTCGCAGGACCAAGGTTGGGCATTTCGACGTGAGCGATGCCAATTCGATTGAAGAACTCAGTGAATTGCGGCTAACAGAGTTAGCTACGGCCGCCAAGCAACTCTTTCCAGTTATTGAGCTAACGGAATCAGAAGTTACGGATTTGATTCATGGCAAGCGAATCTCAGCAAAGTCAGAGGTTACCGGCCTAGCTGCAGGGCTTTCAATGTCAGGAAAACTAGTGGCTGTCCTGGAGAGTGTGAAAACTGACTTAAAATCAGTTGTGGTCTTCCAAGGAGAAAAAATTGATTGAGTGGCTCTATCTAGCGCAGCTCTGGGTTGCCGTGGCGGCCGGAATCTTTTCCGTAACTCTTGGAGCCATCAAGAAGCTGCCAAGTTTGTGGAGCATCGGATCGCTAGCTCTTGTCTTACTTGGGCTAATCGGACAGTTCGTAGTTTCGATTGTTGTGGTGAGCGGAGGGGCCAGTGCTGCTCTTGATACCGTCGAGTACTTCGCCTATCTACTGGTAGCAATTATGGTTCCCATCGGAGCGGGCTTCTGGGGCTTGGTCGAAAGAAACCGCTGGTCAACGATGATTTTGGGTGTTGCCGCTTTGACTGTTGCCGTGATGTTAGTTCGCATGCACCAAATCTGGACCGGCAGTTACTAAAAAAGAGAAAGAGTAAGGCTTCTAGATTGACAAAATCCTCGAGATCGCTTGGCGTTGGCAGGCTGCTGATTTTGGTTTATGCAGTCTTCGCTGTGTCCTCAACTGCTCGGGCCAGCTTTCAGGTGATTACTAAATTTGAAGATGCGCCACTGGCGTATTCACTTTCGTTGCTGAGCGCTCTGATTTACATTCTCGCAACAGTTTCGTTGGCCAGGTCTGGAACGACCTGGAACAAAGTTGCAGTCGCGGCTGTTGTTTTTGAACTAGTTGGAGTACTAAGCGTTGGAACACTTTCCTTTGTTGCGCCAGAGCTTTTTGATCATGCCAGTGTTTGGTCAGGCTTTGGTTCTGGCTATGGCTACTTACCTCTGGTTCTTCCGATTCTTGGTTTGATTTGGATTCGAAAAGCAAGACGAGGCAACTAGCTTGCAGACGTATTCAGCTCTTTCAGATGTTCCATCAGATATTGGAAAAACAGCCGTAACCATTGGCAAATTTGACTGCCTTCATTTGGGACACCAATCGCTGTTTTCAAACTTGATTCAAGCTGCCAAAGATGAATCACTGGTGCCAACGGTAGTTACTTTTGACCGGCATCCAGATCATCTGCTTCGCCCCGATCGGGCAAAGTTGCCAATCATTGGTATAACTCAAAAGCACTCGATTATCGAATCTCTTGGAGCAGAGGTATTAGTTGAGCTGGAGTTTAATCAAGCACTTGCTAGCAAAACCCCTGAGCAGTTTGTCAAAGAGATCTTGGTTGATACCTTGCACGCCCAGGTCGTTATGGTGGGCCAAGGATTTAGATTCGGCAATCAAGGTTCGGGGGACACCCAGACCCTGCGAGAGCTGGGGCAGCAATATGGATTTAGTGTTTCGGAAGTGAAGCCAATTGAAATCGATGGCGAGACCGTCTCCACTACCAGGGTTAGAAACCTCTTGGACGAGGGAAATGTGGTTGCTGTAGCCAAGCTGCTTGGAAGGGTTCATGTAGCGGTTGGAATTGTGGAGCACGGCCTAAAAATTGGTAGAAAGATCGGCTTTCCAACTGCCAACTTATCGCGCGAGGCAGAAGGTTATCTTCCATTAGACGGCGTCTACTCCGGATGGTTAGTGTCTGAAGGCGTCAGGTACCCGGCAGCCCATTCGGTTGGCATCAACGAGACTTTTCAGGCGGTACCTAGGCTTGTGGAGTCGCACGTCTTAGATGAAACCGAGCTTGATCTCTACGACAAGGTAGTGACTTTGGAGTTTATTGACTTTGTAAGACCCGTTGAGAAATTTGATGGAGTTGACTCACTTGTGGCGCAAATCAATCTAGATTTAGAAGTAGTAAGACAACAGTTAGGACTGAAATGAAAGTAACTTTTGCTGGAGCCGTGAAATCGGCGTTCGTGAACTTCGCACAGTTTCGTGGTGTGAGCACCAGGGCTCAGTATTGGTACTTTGTTCTGTTCACCGTTTTGATGGCTCTTGTTCTTGGAACCATCGATTCGGTTTTTTGGCCACCAGTTGCTACCGATGATGTGCTGGTAGCGCTAAACCAGCCAACTCCATTTTCTAATATCTTCGCAATTGTCATACTGATTCCATCTCTTGCGATAACTTCGAGACGAATTCGAGACGCCGGTTGGTCGGGTAAGTGGCTGTTTGCCTTGCTGCTGCCACTTATTCCATTCATCTATGGCGTGGTCGGAGTTATCAGCTACCTAGACACCGTTGTTACTCCAGACATTGAAACACTGGTTAACTTGATTTCTTACTTCGTCCCAGCACTTTTGCTGGCTTTTGCTGTTCAGATTTTCCTGTTGGTTTTGTGCCTGCGAACCAGTAAATCCAAGGAAGATGGCAACCGCTACGCCGAGTAAATTCTTGGGCTGGCGTCAGAGTGGCTTCCTAGAGTAAGCTTTTGGGGTTGCCGTGTATCGGCCGCGGATAGATAGAGCAAAGAACGCAATGTTTTTTGCGCCGCGCAGCGAATAGAAGGAAGACACCATGTCACTAGATGCAAAAGTAAAAAACGACATTATTCAGCAGTATGCAACTCACCCAGGTGACACCGGTTCTCCTGAAGTTCAGATTGCTGTATTGACCCAACGCGTCAAGGATCTAACCGAGCACCTAAAAGAGCACAAGCACGATCACCACTCTCGTCGTGGATTGCTACTGCTAGTAGGTCAGCGTCGTAGATTGCTTGGATACTTACAGAAGGTTGACATCGGTCGCTACCGTGCTCTAATTGAGCGCCTAGGTATCCGCCGCTAACTAGCAAAACACTGTTATTGACCTAGATTCCTAGGCAATTTTGCCCTGCCCTGTTAGGCTCGTAGGGAGCGATGAGGATAGGTTTGCTGGTCCTCGGTGGTGGATCTTGGGAAATCCCAAGTTTTTCTACTGACGATCAGGCACGCTTTTCAAGTCTTGAGAAGCAAAAAATCTCTCGCCTCATTCTCGCTATGCGCATTTACCCAACAGTTGGGTGAAATTAGTGCGCATTACAAGAACAAAGAGGAGGGACCATGGAAGGTCCAGAAATTAAATCAGCCGAAGTAGTAATTGACAACGGCAAGTACGGAAAGCGAACCATTCGCTTTGAAGCTGGAAGACTGGCGCAACAGGCGCAAGGTTCAGCAGCCATCTATCTAGACGGCGAAACAATGCTCTTTTCGGCAACTAGCGCAAGCAAGCAGCCAAAGGATCAGTTCGACTTCTTCCCATTAACTATCGACGTTGAGGAAAGAATGTATGCCGCGGGACGCATCCCGGGGTCATTCTTCCGTCGTGAGGGACGCCCATCAACCGAGGCTATTTTGGCATGTCGACTAATCGACCGCCCACTTCGCCCATCGTTTGTTGATGGTCTAAGAAACGAAATTCAGGTTGTTGTGACAGTAATGTCCATCGAGCCGGACGAGCTTTACGACGTGTTGGCTATCAACGCGGCTTCTATGTCAACCCAGATTGCTGGATTGCCATTTTCTGGTCCAATCGGTGGAGTGCGAGTAGCACTTATCGATGGCCAGTGGGTTGCCTTCCCGAAGCACTCTCAGCTAGACCGCGCAGTATTCAACATGGTTGTTGCTGGCCGTCAGATTATCGAAGACGGTAAAGAAGACATCGCAATCATGATGGTTGAAGCCGAGGCTTCAGAAAATGCTTGGAACCTAATCAAGTCTGAAGGTGCAACTGCTCCAAGCGAGGAAGTTGTATCAGAAGGACTTCTAGCTTCTAAGCCATTCATCATGCAGCTAATCAAGGCTCAGCAAGAACTTGCTAAGGTAGCATCTCGCGAGAGTGCCGACTACCCAGTGTTCTTGCCTTACACCGATGAGTTCTACGCATTGGTTGAGAAAGAAACCGAAGCAGAGCTAGCCAAGATCTACCAGGTTGCTGACAAGCAGTCTCGCCAAGATCAAGACGACACCTACAAGGCAGCTGTGAAAGAAAAGCTAGCTGCCTCTGTTTCTGAAGAAGACATGAACATGTTTAGCGCCGCTTACAAGTCTGTGACCAAGAAGGTTATGAGAAAGCGCGTTTTGGAAGAGGGAATCCGTATTGACGGACGAGGACTTCGCGACATCAGAAAGCTAGATGCAGAAGTTGCAGTAATTCCTAGGGTTCACGGATCTGCTATTTTCCAACGTGGCGAGACTCAGATTCTTGGAGTTACCACCTTGAACATGTTGAAGATGGAGCAGCAGATTGACTCACTGTCACCTGTGAAGACCAAGCGCTACATGCACAACTACAACTTCCCTCCTTACTCAACCGGTGAAACCGGAAGAGTGGGAACTCCGAAGCGACGTGAGATTGGTCACGGTGCTCTTGCAGAGCGCGCCCTTGTTCCTGTGCTTCCAGCTAGAGACGAATTCCCATATGCAATTCGTCAGGTATCTGAAGCACTTGGTTCCAACGGATCGACCTCGATGGGTTCTGTTTGTGCATCTACTCTTGCATTGCTTAACGCGGGTGTTCCACTTCGCGCAGCGGTTGCAGGTATCGCGATGGGTCTGATCTCAGATCAGATCGATGGCAAGACCCGCTACGCGGCCCTGACAGACATCCTTGGTGCAGAAGATGCACTGGGAGACATGGACTTCAAGGTTGCCGGTACCAGTGAGTTCATCACTGCGATTCAGCTAGATACCAAGTTGGATGGAATTCCAGCTTCGGTTCTAGATGGAGCGCTACTGCAGGCTAAAGAAGCAAGACTCAAGATTCTTGATGTCATGAACCAGGCAATCAGCACCCCAGACGAAATGGCGCCTACCGCGCCACGAGTTATCGCGGTGAAGATTCCTCTGGACAAGATCGGTGAAGTTATCGGCCCTAAGGGAAAGATGATCAACCAGATCCAAGATGAGACCGGAGCTGACATCTCGATTGAGGACGATGGAACCGTTTACATCGGTGCCGTTGACGGGCCTTCTGCAGAAGCTGCTAAGGCTGCCATCAACGCGATTGCAAACCCACACGTTCCAGAAATCGGAGAGCGCTTCCTAGGAACTGTTGTGAAGTTGGCAACCTTCGGAGCATTTATTTCCTTGGTTCCAGGTCGCGATGGACTACTACACATCTCGGAGCTCAAGAAGATGGCAGGTGGCAAGCGTGTTGAGAACGTCGAAGACGTTCTAGAAGTTGGCCAGCGTATCCAGGTTGAAATCTCCAAGATCGATGACCGTGGAAAGCTATCGCTTTCTCCAGTTGAGACCGAAGACAAGTAATTCCAGGGTTTCATGACTGAAGTATTGTTCCCACTAGGACAATCTGATTTATCGTTCACCGCTTCGGGTGGCACTTCTGTTCGCAGAAGTGTCCTCCCAAGCGGTGTTCGAGTCTTAACGGAGCAAGTCCCTGGCGCTCAGAGCGTTTCTGTTTCCTTCTCGGTAGCTGTGGGCTCAAGGGATGAGACCAATAATCACTTTGGAAGCACGCATTTTCTCGAGCACCTTTTGTTCAAGGGAACCAAGAAAAGAACCGCGCTGGACATAGCTGTAGCTTTTGACTCGGTTGGTGGCTCATCGAACGCCTCTACAGGTAAAGAGCACACCTCTTACTACGCCAGAGTTCAGGACAAAGCGCTACCAATAGCCGTTGATGTTATCGCGGATATGCTCACTTCGAGCCTTATTGATCCAACAGAATTTGAAAACGAACGCCCAGTAATTCTTGAAGAACTAGCCATGAACGATGACGATCCACACGATGTGGTGCACGAAGAGTTTTCCACCGCTGTTTTGGGGGATCACCCACTAGGTAGACCAATTGGTGGAACCCAAGAGACAATTTCAGCCGTCACGCGCGACGCGGTCTGGGAGCATTACCAGCAAAACTATCGCCCACAAGATCTAGTGGTGGCTGCAGCCGGAAGCGTCGATCACCAAGAGCTAGTGAAGTTAGTGGAGAAAGGTTTATTGGCTGCCGGTTGGGACCTATCGATTGCGGCTGAACCAGTAGCAAGAAGGCTACTTCACCCAGCCAAGATTTCACGCGGGCTAAAGGTAAAGGTAATCAACAGACCAATCTCTCAGGTGAACATCTTGGTTGGTTCCGAAGGTTTGTCAGTAGATGACCCAAGGCGTCACGCCATGGGAATTCTAAACACTGTCTTGGGTGGCGGAATGAGCTCGAGACTATTTCAAGAAATTCGTGAAAAGCGCGGCCTTGCCTATTCGGTTTACTCTTTCAACCAGGGTTACTCAGATGCCGCGACCTTTGGATTGTATGCAGGCTGTTCTGCGGCTAAAGCAATTGAAGTTACTTCCTTGATGCTAGAAGAAATAGAAAAGGTCGCAACCACTGGTATTACAAAGGCAGAACTTGAACTTGCGCAAGGAAATATCTCCGGAAGCCTAGCGCTGAAGTTTGAGACTAACCAGGCAAGAATGTCCCGTTTAGCTACCGCGGAAATTGTCTCGGGGGAGTTTATGGATCTTGATGAGTCACTTGCTCGTTTCGAGCAAGTGAGCTTAGAAGATGTTCAGTCCTTGGCGGCCGAGCTGGTTTCAAGGCCAAGATCCCTGGTTGCTGTTGGCGATGTTGATCAGGCCATGTTTGATCAATTTGTAAGTTAGCTCAAGGTAAGTTTGAAACCGTGAGCACAAGCGTTAGCCTGATAGGCGCCTCCGGTCGAATGGGTCAACTCACACTCGCCTTAATCGAAAACGATCCTTCCTTTACCCTGCACAGCGCCTTGGGTTCTGGCAACTCCTTGAACGAAGCTATCGGTGCTGATTTAGTTATTGACTTTACGAATCCGGAAGTTTCTGAGCGAGTGGTTGATTTCGCAATCGATAACAACTTGCGGCTCTTAGTTGGAACCAGCGGTTGGAGTAAAGAGAAGATTGATCGGGTAAGAACCAAGATGGCTGGAACATCGGCAGTTGTTGCGATTGTTCCGAACTTTTCAATTGGTTCTGTTCTAGCCACCAAGTTCGCTGCCGATGCCGCCAAGTATTTTGACGGAATCGAGATCATCGAGACTCATAACGTCACAAAGGTTGATGCACCTTCAGGTACTGCCCTTTACACCTCCCTTGCAATTTCCGAGGCAAGAAAAGGTAAGCCTGCTTCCGAGCAAACTGGAGCGGTTAAGGACCCGTTGTTCAACGGAATTCCGATCAAGAGCGTTCGGCTTCCAGACAAGCACGCTGAGCAGGAAGTAACTCTCACTGGCCCCGATGAGTTTCTCTACGTTCGTCACGAGGTCACATCTCACGAGGTCTATGCCAAGGGCATCTTGCTGTCTATGCATAAAGCAATGAAACTTTCCGGACTCAGTGTTGGCATGCTGGATCTAATGAAAGAGAACTAGCTTGACCTCGGCAAAACTTGGCGCAATTGTCATGACTGGCCTGCTGGGTGTTTATCTCACCCTGGTGGGAGAGCGCTCTTTGGCACTTGTTGCCTCAAGCGAGCCAGTTGCAGTAGCTATTGGATCTTTGATGCTCTTTCTTCCAGTCGTTGCGGCTTGGGGAATATTTGTAGAGCTTAGATTTGGTTTGAGGATTGAAAAACTGGGCGAAGTTTTAAAGCAGGAGAATGCCTGGCCACGTTTTGAGTTCGAACTTCGACCAAGCGGCCGCCCAACCAAGGATTCAGCCGAGGCAATCTTTGGAAAGTATCGTGAAGCTGTTGAGGCCGACGAAACCAACTGGAGAACCTGGTTTGCGTTAGGCCTTGCTTACGACGCCGCGGGGGACAGGGCTAGAGCCCGAAAGGCGATGCGACAAGCAATCGCCCTCGGAAAAACTAGCTAAGCCCTTGAGGGAATAACTCCAATTCTTTTTAGCCCCAGGTAAATCTGGCAGCCGAGGCAGTATGCAAACACGGCGTTTAGAAAAGCTGCGGTGAATGCGGCTGCGGCTGCAACTGGCAGAGCGTAGGTAACACCCAGAAGTTGCAGCACAAGTCCGGTTCCAGTGACAAGCAATCCAACGAACTGCGCGAAGTGCACAGGTGTTGCGTTCTCAAGTGCGGTAGGCGGCTTTAGCGCTGGTCGAACTAAATACTTGAACACGTAAGAGTACGGGTGCTTAGCTGGACCCACAGCGGTTCCGATTGTGAACATCGCTACTGAGAAAATCATGATTCCCAATGCCAGGTTGATTGTTTCGGCAGCAAGGCTTAGGTAAATTACCAAAACCATAAGTACTGAGGTTATTGCAGCTCCAAATCTAGGGCCTCTTGGGTCGATTCCTTTTGGTGCAGGTGTTTGGTTTGATGTGCTCATTTGATCTCCAGTTTCGCTAGTTCTTGTTGAATGACGTTTAGTTTTGGTGCGCCACCGATTCGGGCTTGAACCTTGCCGGTTCGATCCAGAACCAAAGTGGTGGGGGTTTGCATAACGTTGAAGTGAGCCGCCAGATCCATTCGGTCTGTTAGGTCAACCTCTATATGAGTTAGATCTGGGTTTTTTGATTCCAGCTCTTTGAAGTATTTGGCGGTTTGGACACAGATTGAACAAACCTCGGTGGAAAACTGCAACAAGGTTGCCTTCTTACCAAAGTTGGTAACGGGCTGGCCAGCCCTGGTTGCCTTAAGTTTGCCAAGATCTACTATTTCCCCCGAGCGCACCAGCTTGGCTCGGCCAGTTCTTGCTCGCCACCAGAATCCGGCCGCGAGGGCTACCAGCACCAGAGCTGCGATGATGGTGATTCGAAAATCCAAAGCTTCCTCAATCCGTTGTTCTTTTGTACTCCTGTAGTCAACTTGGTTAGGGTTCGGATTATGCCCGATTTTTGAGAAATTTTTTGGGCTCACGAGGGGCCTTGCCAGCCTCCAGCACGGTTCTAGATAAGCTGGTCAAATGTCCGAAGTAGTCTTTAGATCCGATGTCACGGTCGAATTAGTCCGATCCAACGCCAGTGACCAGGACGTGCTGTTTGCCGCCAGGGTTTCAACCCAGGGTGAGCAATCCCTCGAGGCGGCAACAGCCAACAAGGACGCGGAGGCTGACTCTCGTGACCGAGGACTAATCAACTATTTGATGCGCGATCGTCACGGTTCTCCGTTTGAGCACAACTCCATGACTTTTTATGTTCAGGCGCCAATCTTTGTATTTAGAGAATTCATGCGTCACCGAATCGCTAGCTACAACGAGGAATCGGGCCGCTACAAAGAGCTTTCTCCAGTGTTTTACATTCCAGGACCAGATCGTAACTTGGTCCAAACCGGCAAAACTGGTCACTACGAATTCTTGCCAGGATCAGCTGAACAGATTGCTTTAGTGGAGCAAGAATCTAGAACTGCATCGATTAGCGCCTACGAGTCTTATCAGAGAATGCTCGAAGCTGGCGTTGCCAGAGAGGTAGCTCGCATCGTGCTTCCGCTTAACATTTACTCGAGCATGTATGTGACTATGAACTCTCGTGCCCTGATGAACTTTTTGAGCCTTCGGACCAAGCGCGAAGGCACTCACTTCCCATCTTTCCCACAGCGTGAAATCGAAATGTGCGCTGAGAAGATGGAAGATTTCTGGGCCAAGCTGATGCCATTTACCTACGAGACCTTCAACCAAAACGGTCGAGTAGCACCTTAACTTAGCTCTGAGCTATGGTTTATCCATGGCTAAAACAAACCAAGGCATCTTCGGGCAAGTGCTCGTGGCTCTTGTGACTCCCATGACCCCCGAGGGTGAGGTCGACTGGGATTCTGTCGAAAAGCACATGGATTATGTGATTTCAAATGGCGCTGATGGAATTGTGGTCACTGGAACCACCGGTGAAACCAGCACACTAACGGACCCTGAGAAAATCAAGCTCGTTGAAGTTGGAAAATCGGTAGCTGCGGGAAGAGCAAAGATCATTACCGGTGGAGGCTCAAACGAAACCGCACATGCCATGCAGCTTTACAAAGCAAGTGAAAAAGCTGGAGCCGATGGTGTCATGATCGTGACCCCTTATTACAACAAGCCAACCCAGGCTGGAATTTTGACTCATTTCCGCCTGATCGCGGATTCAACCGATCTGCCGGTTATCTTGTATGACATTCCAGGTAGAACCGGTGTTGCTATTTCACAGCAAACTTTCCATAGGGCAGCCAAGCACCCAAACATCATCGCGGTAAAAGATGCCGTGGGGGATCTAGCTCAAGCTTCGAGATTGATGAACGAAACAGACTTGATGTATTTCTCAGGCGATGATTCCAACGTTTTGCCGCACCTATCTATTGGCGCCACCGGTTTGATTGGCGTGACCGCAAACGTAGCCCCTGCTGCGTACCGAGAACTAGTTGATGCCACCAACCGCAATGATTTCAACCACGCGCTAAGCGTTCACAACGCACTCGAACCACTGCAGCGAGCCATCATGACTCACGTGCCAGGTACCGTGGCTGCAAAGTATGTCTTGGATGGCCTAGGCATGATTTCATCAGCGCGTGTTAGATTGCCATTAGTTGGACCAGAAGATGACGAGGCTGCTCGCATTGAAGATGGAATTGAGAAAGTCGGCACTGTGCCAGGACTATCTTTTGAAAACTTTAGACCAGATAGAAACGCTGCCGCTGGCGGTGCTTTGCCGAAGGTGGCAGGCACAACCCGCTAAAGCAAGAAAGTAGAACCTGTGGTTCAGACCCTGCCGTTACCGGCAAAGCTTCAAAAAGATGTCATGAGAATTATTCCACTCGGTGGAATTGGTGAGATCGGTCGCAACATGACCGTCTTCGAAATCAACGGCAAGATACTCATAGTTGACTGCGGTGTGCTGTTTCCGGAAGAGAACCAGCCAGGAGTTGACGTCATCCTGCCTGACTTTGGATACCTTCGCGATCGGCTAAATGACATCGTCGGATTGGTTTTGACCCACGGTCACGAAGACCACATCGGGGGAGTGCCGTACCTACTTCGCCTAAAAGGCGATATTCCAATCATCGGTTCGGCGCTAACTTTGGCCTTTATTGAAGCCAAGGCCAAAGAGCACAAAATGAGTCTTTTAACTCACACCGTCTCCGAAGGCGATGTTGAGACAATGGGCGATTTCGAGCTCGAATTCGTTGCGGTGAATCATTCGATTCCTGACGCCCTTGCGGTAGTAATTCGCTCCAAGGCTGGCACTATCTTGCACACCGGAGATTTCAAGATGGATCAAATCCCACTTGATGGCAGGCTTACCGACCTTCGAGCTTTTTCTCGTATCGGCGAGGCTGGGCTGGATTTGTTTTTGTGTGATTCAACCAACGCTGATGTTCCCGGCTTTACTCCTTTGGAAAAAGACATTGGACCGGTTTTAGAAGACGTAATTGGTAGGGCCAAAAAGAGAGTCATTGTCGCCTCTTTTTCCTCGCACGTACATAGAGTCCAGCAAGTTATTGATGCGGCGGTTCATAACGGCCGCAAAGTTGCGTTGGTTGGAAGATCGATGGTTCGCAACATGCACATCGCCAGCGAGCTCGGTTACCTAGACGTTCCAGATGGCGCGCTTATTGAATTGAAAGATGCACTAAGTCTCGATCCAAGCCAGGTAGTTTTCATGTCCACCGGTAGCCAGGGTGAACCGATGGCGGTGCTTTCTCGTATGGTAAATCTCGAGCACGATATTGAAATTGCCGAAGGTGACACTGTAATTTTGGCAAGCTCCTTAATTCCTGGGAACGAAAACGCGGTTTACCGAATCATTGACGGGCTCACCAAGCTTGGCGCCAATGTGATTCACAAAGGCAACGCCAAGGTTCACGTCTCAGGTCACGCCGCAGCCGGAGAGCTACTTTACGTTTACAACATCTTGAAGCCTAAAAACGTTATGCCAGTTCACGGTGAGTATCGTCACCTTATTGCTAACGCCAAGCTAGCGGAGCAAACCGGAGTCAAGCCAGAAAACATAATTTTGGCTGAGGATGGTTTTGTGATTGATCTAGCAAACGGGGTAGCCAAAGTAGTCGGAGAGGTCGAATGTGGATTGCTATTTGTTGATGGCAAGACGGTTGGAACCATCACCGAGGAAGATCTAAAAGATCGTCGAATTCTTGCCGAAGAGGGATTCATATCGGTATTTGTGGTTATCGACCCGCGCACTGGTTTGATTACCGCGGGCCCTGAGATTAGAGCTCGGGCATTTGCCGAAGAGGACCACGTCTTTGACGATGTGAAGCCTCAGATTGAAAAAGCTCTGCTACTGGCTGCAAGAGAGGGAATCAAAGATATCCATCAGTTGCAGCAGGTGATTCGTCGAAGCGTTGGAGGCTGGGTTTCCAAAGCTCACCGAAGACGCCCGATGATCATCCCCGTAGTTATCCACGGCTAGCCGCCTAGGTTCCGAAGGTTTTGGCCAGGCCGCTAGTAGTTTAAAAGTCATGGCAACTCGAAAATCGACTCCTGCGTCTAAGCGCGCCACGGCCAAAACCCAGGTTCTTGGCACGGCTAGGTCGACAAAGCCTGAAGTTTCGATAACCGCAAGGTTTTATCTGGCCCTAGCCCACGGTTTTGGTGCCACAGCCAGGGCTTTTTCCCATGAGAAGTTAGCCAAGGAAGATCGCCGCGATGGCCCACCATTTTTCATGGCGTTACTTGGTGTTCTGGGGATTGTCTTTAGCTGGTTTCTGATTCAAGAGCCTTGGTCCCAGCTACTGCATGCCTGGACCTTTGGGATGCTATTTGGCCCGGTGGCATTTGTCTTGCCGGTAATAATGATCATTTTTGCTGTTTACCTGGCAAGGCACCCCTCAACCACTCGCGATAATTCGCGAATTGGAATTGGCTTGTTCTTGCTACTAATGGTGGCATCAGGATTTTTCCACCTATTTAGCGCTCAGCCGCAACCAACCGATGGGGTAGTAGCTCTTAGCGAAGCTGGCGGGCTGCTTGGCTGGCTTATTGCCATACCTTTTGTTTCAACAATCAGCATCTGGGGCGCTGTTCCAGTGTTGGTGCTGTTTGGCCTGGGTTCTGTTTTGATTATGACCCGAACCGCTCCCAACAAGATCGGGGAGCGGCTGGGTGAGCTTTATGAGTACCTATTTGGTTCCGCGCTTCAGAAAAAAAGCCAAGACGATAGCGAATTGGAACTGCACGATGCCTTTGATGGCACCAAGGCTCCTTGGTGGAGAAGGTCCAAAAAAGACGACAACGCTTATGACACTGCTCTTGTTGAGGATATCGATTTAGTTGAGGGCATGCTCGAGCAGGATGAACCCGAGCAGGAATATGAGCTAGATGCAGAGCCGCTAGATCCAGAAGTCCTATTCGATGAGCCGGAGCAGGACTCAGAGCCTGTGGCACCAGTTGGCAAGACCCAACGCGCTTACAAGCTTCCGGACCCATCTCTTCTTGGCCCAGGAACAATTCCAAAACTAAAATCTGAGGTCACTGACGAAGTCGTTGCATCGATTAGCTCGGTATTCCAAGAATTCGACATCGATGCCACCGTGACTGGTTTTTCTAGAGGGCCAACCGTTACTCGCTACGAGGTGGAGTTAGCTGCCGGAGTAAAAGTGGAGGCGGTAACCAGGCTTGCAAGCAATATTTCCTACGCGGTTGCCTCAAACGAGGTCCGAATCTTGGCTCCAATTCCTGGCAAGAGCGCCATTGGAATTGAGATACCAAATACTGACCGTGAGACTGTTTCTTTGGGCGATGTTCTGCGCTCGCAAAATGCCAAGTTATCCGCTCATCCGCTAACTATCGGCATAGGTAAAGATGTCGAGGGTGGCTACGTGGTGGCAAACCTCGCGAAGATGCCACACCTTTTGGTAGCTGGGGCTACCGGTGCAGGAAAGTCCAGCTTCGTAAACGCCATGATTACCTCCATCTTGATGCGGGCAAAGCCTGCTGAGGTGAGGCTAGTTTTGATTGACCCCAAGCGAGTGGAGCTAGCCGCCTACCAGGGAGTTCCGCATTTGATCACGCCAATCATCACTAACCCCAAAAAAGCTGCTGAAGCTTTGCAGTGGGTAGTAAAAGAGATGGACATGAGATATGACGATCTGGCATCTTTTGGCTTCAAGCACATTGATGATTTCAATAGGGCGGTAGTTGCCGGCGAACTCAGTGTCCCAGAGGGCTCAACAAGAAAGCTACAACCGTATCCATACCTATTGGTGGTAGTTGACGAGCTAGCAGATCTAATGATCGTCGCACCGCGCGACGTTGAAGACTCGATTGTTCGAATCACGCAGCTCGCTCGAGCTTCCGGAATCCATTTGGTGTTGGCAACCCAGCGCCCATCGGTAGATGTCGTGACTGGCTTGATTAAGGCTAATGTTCCTTCGCGACTTGCCTTCTCAGTTTCATCAATTACGGACTCCAGAGTTATCTTGGATCAAACCGGCGCTGAGAAACTAGTTGGCCAAGGTGACGCTCTGTTTTCCCCAATGGGAACTAACAAACCAATTCGAGTGCAGGGAGCATGGGTTGGCGAAGTTGAGTTACACCAGGTTGTTGCTCACGTGAAGGCTCAGATGGAGCCAGAGTATCGAGCGGATGTGGCGGTTACCGCAACTGCACGGGTTGTCGATTCAGACATCGGTGATGACCTAGAGGTATTGCTACAGGCCACCGAATTGATTGTGAACTCACAATTTGGTTCCACTTCTATGTTGCAGCGAAAGCTAAGAGTTGGCTTTGCAAAAGCCGGCAGGCTAATGGACCTACTGGAGTCTAGAAACATAGTTGGCCCTTCCGAAGGCTCCAAGGCTAGGGACGTTTTGGTAAAGCCCGAGGAGCTAGCCACGGTACTTGCTCAGCTGCGAGGCGATAAGCCACAGACTTTGACGGTTTCTAGCGACGACGACGAAGGCGACGAAGACGCTTGGCAGCTAACGGGTAGGCCTTGAACCTGCCAAATAGCATCACGATGCTTCGCATCTTGATGGCTCCAATTTTTGTTTTCTTACTTTTGACTTTTCCTGAAGCTGCCTCTTGGCAGAGATTCTTGGCTCTTTTCTTGTTTGTGTTAGCTATCTCCACAGATGGAATTGATGGCATGATTGCCCGCCGAACCGATAAGGTCACGGATCTTGGAAAGTTTTTGGATCCGGTTGCCGACAAGGTTCTCATCGGTGGAGCTCTAGTTGCTCTTTCGATTCTTGGTGAGATTGATTGGTGGGTTACCGCAGTTATCCTGCTTCGCGAACTAGCAGTTACGGTTTATCGTGCTTTGGTAGCAAATAAAGTAGTGATTGCCGCGGGCATGGCCGGCAAGCTAAAGACTATTTTGCAGGGCGTGGCAATTGGTGTGGTGCTGGCACCATTCGAGGTTTGGTTCCCGATTTGGAGTCTTTTCGAGCTGTTTACTATTTATCTTGCGGTTGCGGCAACAGTGGTTTCTGGCATTTCATTTTTTATGGAAGTTAGAAAAAAGTGACCACGCCAGAAAAGATTCTGGATCAGCTTCGAAGCCAGAGCAAATACTTAGTCGTCGCGGAATCGCTAACCGGGGGATTACTAACTGCAAGGTTTGCAGCTATTGCTGGCGCATCGGATGTTTTGCTAACTGGAATCATCGCTTACGATACGAGATTGAAGCACGAGCTACTTGGGGTTTCGAATCAGCTTTTGGAAAACCAAGGACCGGTTGATCCGGAGGTTGCTGCGCAAATGGCCGAGGGGCTTAGATCGAGAATTGCCAGCAAAACTGGAATAGATTCTGATCAAATTGTTGGAATATCCACAACCGGGGTTGCCGGGCCAAGTGTTCAGGGCGAGAAACCAGTGGGGGAGCTATACATTGCGGTGTCTCAGGAAGGGGCTACCAAGGTCTTTGCCCACCAGCTTGCTGGGGAGCGGGGCCAAATCCAGAATTCTGCGGTTTTGCTGGGAGTGGGACACTTGTGGGATGAAATTACGGGATAATCTAGTTATCCATGTCAGAGCCAACGAGTAGATTTAGCCAGGAAAGAAAAAGGAGGGTCGCGTGGCACTAGTAAGAACTGAAATCGGAGATGTACTGCGGGACTTTAGGCTGCAGAAGGGCCAGACCCTGCGTCAGGTCGCTTCCCGCGCCAGCGTTGCCCTGGGCTACCTAAGCGAGCTAGAACGAGGCCAAAAAGAGGCTTCTTCCGAGATTTTGGCCTCCGTTGCCGAGGCCCTAGAGGTTCCGCTCTCAGTTGTTTTGCGCGAGGTTTCCGACCGAATTGCCCTTGTTGAAGGCGTATTGCCTGAGGAATTCATGGCAAGCAGCCTTTCTGGCAAGGAAGTATCTGATTTGATAGTCCCAATTGGCTTCGTCCAGGACTTCAACGAGCAGCTCGAAAAGGACCTGCTCGGCGGTCGCATCTAGACCCTTGCGTCTTAGCCAGTTCCAGGAGCTAATGGCCGATGAGTTCGGCAAAGCTCAATCCGATGTCCTAATCCGTGACCTTGCCCTGATGGAGCTTGGAGACCTTACAGCCGCCTCACTACTGGCCTTGGGGGAAGACCCTAAGCAGATCTGGCTGGCTATTTGCCGGGTTCAGCAGGTCCCAAAGGAGCGTTGGGCGGGTCTGGACAAAAAAGCTAAAAAACAACACGCCGAGTAGAAAAATACTCGAAATTTTGTTCGAATTCTGCTATGGTCTTACCAAGGCAGTTTGAAGGTCGAAGTTATACACAAATTGGTGTTTTGACCCAAAGGTTGCCGGAAGCAAAAAGTATTCTCAGAACCACATCAAATCGAAAGAGGACCCAAATGCCATCAGCATCAGATCGCGAGAAAGCACTCGACACTGCTCTAGCCCAAATCGAACGTCAGTTTGGTAAGGGTTCCGTAATGAGACTCGGTTCTGACGAGCGGGCACCTGTTGAGGTCATTCCAACTGGCTCAATCGCACTAGATGCAGCCCTTGGAACCGGTGGTTTGCCAAGAGGAAGAATTGTTGAAGTTTACGGGCCAGAGTCTTCAGGTAAGACTACCGTTGCCCTACACGCTATTGCCAACGCACAGCGCGCTGGAGGAATTGCTGCTTTCATAGACGCCGAGCACGCCTTGGACCCGGAATATGCCAAGGCGCTCGGGGTCGACACTGACGCTCTACTAGTGAGCCAACCAGACACTGGTGAGCAAGCTCTTGAGATTGCGGACATGCTAGTTCGTTCCGGATCAGTAGATGTCATCGTTATCGACTCGGTTGCCGCTTTGGTTCCACGCGCAGAAATCGAAGGAGAGATGGGTGACACTCACGTTGGTTTGCAAGCTCGGTTAATGTCTCAGGCACTTCGCAAGCTAACCGGAGCACTAAGCAACACCAACACCACAATGATCTTTATCAACCAGCTACGTGAAAAGATTGGTGTCTTCTTCGGAAGCCCAGAGACCACCTCCGGTGGAAAGGCTCTAAAGTTCTACGCTTCGGTTCGACTAGACATTCGCAGAATCGAAACCCTCAAGGACGGCACCGAGGCAGTTGGAAACCGCACCCGCGTAAAGGTTGTTAAGAACAAGATGGCCGCGCCATTCAAGCAGGCTGAGTTCGACATTATTTATGGAACTGGAATTTCTCGTGAGGGAAGCTTGCTGGACTTTGGTGTTGAGCACGAAGTGGTCAAAAAATCTGGTGCTTGGTACACCTACGAAGGTGAGCAGCTAGGCCAGGGTAAGGAAAACTCTAGGAGTTACCTAATTGAGAACCCAGAAGTTGCCAACGAAATCGAAAAGAAGATCAAGTCCAAGCTTGGCGTTGGTGTTCCTCGTGCAGTTGCTGACCTACCGGTTGAAGAAGTAGCACCGGAGGCCCCTAAGAAGGCTGCGTCAGCAGGCTAAGCATGCTCTCCTCGGTGGATAACTTAGAAGAGCGAGCTAGAAACATCGTCTTGCGGCTGCTTGAAAAAGGTCCTAAGTCTTCGGCTCAACTTCTAGAGGTTTTGGAAGCTAACGAGATTCCGATTGAGATCGCCAAGCCTCTAATCGAGCGATTCACCGAAGTAGAGCTAATCAACGACCAGGTTTATGCCCAGGATTTAGCTGACGCCAGCCGCCGCACCAAGGGCCTGGCACGCTCCATGGTCAAGCGCAAGCTCGAAAGCAAGGGGCTTGATCGAGAGCTAATAAACCAGGTTGCCTCTGAGATAACTGACGAGGATGAACTAGCCGTTGCCACAGAGCTTGCAATCAAGCGCTACGGGCAGCTTTCACACTTGGATTCCGATGTTAGAAACCGCCGATTGGTTGGATTCTTGCAAAGGCGAGGTTTTGGCTCCAGCATTGTTTTTGCCGCCATTAGGGAAGCGGAGTCCCACGCGGTAAAATCGTAAGCCTGATGCTTACCAAAACCCGCAGCTACGAGGTTCGAACCTACGGCTGTCAAATGAACGCTCACGACTCTGAGCGCATCTCCGGTCTACTCGAAGACGCTGGTTACCTGCCTGGCGAAACCGGTGAATCGGATGTTGTCATTTTCAATACCTGCGCCGTCCGCGAGAATGCGGATAACAAGCTCTATGGAAACCTCGGGACCCTCCTGGCCAAAAAAGAGGAAGACCCGAACTTCCAGATTGCAGTTGGCGGTTGTCTAGCTCAAAAAGATCGTGACTTGATTATCAAAAAAGCCCCTTGGGTAGACGTGGTTTTTGGAACTCACAATATGGGATCCCTGCCGGTTCTATTAGAGCGAGCCAGGCATAACCGCGAAGCCCAGGTTGAAATCATTGAAGCGCTGGAGACTTTTCCCTCCGATTTACCCACCAAGCGCGATTCGACCTATTCGGGCATGGTTTCTATTTCGGTGGGCTGCAATAACAGCTGCACATTTTGTATTGTTCCAGCACTTCGCGGCAAGGAAAAAGATCGTCGGCCTGGAGAAATCTTGAGCGAGATCAAGGCCATGGTCGATGACGGGGTTATCGAGATCATGCTACTTGGCCAAAACGTTAACACCTACGGTGTTGAGTTCGGCGATCGGGGTGCTTTTGCGAAGCTGCTTCGGGCATGTGGCGAAATTGAGGGCCTAGAGCGGGTTCGGTTTATCTCTCCACACCCTGCCGCATTCACAGATGACGTGATTGACGCAATGGCCGAAACCCACAACGTCATGCCACACCTTCACATGCCGCTTCAGTCTGGGTCGAACTCAATATTGAAAGCTATGAAACGAAGCTATCGAACGGATAAGTACTTAGGCATTTTGGATCGGGTGCGGGCGGCTATGCCAGAAGCCTCGATTACCACGGACATCATTGTTGGCTTCCCCGGCGAAACCGAGCAGGACTTTCAAGACACAATGGAAATTGCTACTCAATCTCGATTCACGATGGCCTATACGTATCAATACTCGAAGCGCCCTGGCACACCGGCAGCCACGATGCCCGATCAAATCCCTAAAGAGGTGGCTCAAGAAAGATACGAGCGATTGATTGAGCACGTGAATGCCATCGCCTGGCAAGAAAACAAGAAGCAGATTGGCAAGACAGTTGAAGTATTGGTTGGAAACCACGAGGGTCGCAAGGACTCACAAAACAACAGACTCAGCGGCCGGGCACGAGATAGCAGACTGGTTCACTTTGAGCTCCCGGTCGGCGAAACTGAACCAAGACCAGGGGACCTAGTCACTGTCCAGGTAACTGATGCCAAACCGTATTTCTTGCTTGCAGATCAGCCAACAGCTGGATACGCGATGGTTCCCACAAGAGCTGGCGATGCCTACGACTTGCTTGAGGCCGCATCTTGCGCGGTTGACCCAGTTGCCACAAAAGGCGTGAGTGTCGGTCTTCCCACCCTGAAACGAAAGTAATGCCAGCGCAACTAATTGCTGTTGTTGGTTCAACCGGCACTGGAAAAAGCGAATTGGCAATTCGTATTGCTGAAACCTTTCGCCAAGATGGTCAAGAAGCTGAGATAGTTAACGCGGATGCGATGCAGCTCTATAAGGGTATGGACATTGGAACCGCTAAGTTGCCAATTACTGAGCGACGCGGAATAGAGCATCACCTGGTTGATGTGCTGGAGGTTAAGCAAGAGTCAACGGCGGCGGAGTATCAAAAAATCGCCAGGGCCAAGATTCTGGAAATTCAATCCCGTGGCGCTATGCCAATTTTGGTTGGAGGCTCAATGCTTTACGTGGCTGCAGTTCTAAACAACTTTGAGTTTCCGGTTCGGGACAAGGATCTGCGCGCGAGCCTCGAGCAAGAGCTTCTTGAACTAGGTCCCAACGCCATGCATCAAAAGCTTGTGGAGCTCGATGCCAGTGCTGCCAGTCGCATTGACCAAGAAAATGGCCGCCGAATTGTTAGGGCTCTCGAGATTGTCACACTTACCGGCGAACCATTTGCTGCTGCATTGCCAGATGAGATTGAGTCCTGGCAAGAGGTTCTTGAAATTGGCCTGCGAATGGATCGCGAGATACTTGTTGCCAAGTTGGCGGAGCGAGTGCGGGGGATGTGGAGCAAGGGAATGGTTGAAGAAACTAAGCATTTAGTTTCGAAGGGATTGCGTGAATCTGTCACCGCAGGTTACGCCATTGGCTACGCACAAGCACTGGCGCAATTGGATGGCGAGCTAAGCCAAGAGCAGGCAATTCAATCAACCACCAAGTTGACACAAAAATATGCCAGACGCCAGATGTCTTGGTTCAAGCGTGACACCCGAATCAATTGGCTCGATGCCCTGGATCCAGAGGTAACCAATCTGGCTATTGATCTGGTTCGGAGTCACGGCCTCCTTGCTTCTCGCCCGTAGGCTTGGAGCATGACAAGTATTGCTTTCACCAAGGGTCACGGCACCGGAAACGATTTCGTGCTGGTTTTAGATGCTGAAGGTGAGCTAACGCTTAGTTCAAAACAAATAGCCAAGATCTGCGACCGACGCTTTGGCATTGGCGCTGATGGATTCATCAGGGTCGTGAAGTCAGCAAATCTCCCAGAAGGTAAAGAGATTCTTGAAGTTGAACCGACGGCCATTTGGTTCATGGACTATTACAACGCCGATGGCAGTGCCGCTGAGATGTGCGGCAACGGTGTGAGAGTTTTTGCTAGGTACCTTCTTGATCGCGGACTCGCCAAGATCGAGGGCGGCTCCACTCTCGCTGTCGGCACAAGAGCAGGAGTTAAGGATCTCACTCAAGGCTCCAATGGGTTTGCTGTTGATCTTGG
>JAIOXP010000015.1:0-24494 GCA_021741705.1 Rhodoluna sp.
GCTGGAGTTTGCTTGGACGCTGAGCAACTGGTTTGCGTGGAGTCTAGGCAAACCGAAACAGCGTCAATTTTTAGTGAAGATTGAAATACCCCAAAGCCCGACAAAGAAACAACCGTAAGCAGAACTCCAAGAACCAAGTTCATAAACGGTCCACCGAGCATGATGATCATGCGTTTACTAACCGGTAGCTGGTAGAACTTGCGGTTTTTATCCTTAGGGGTTTCTTCCTCGGAGTGAGCAAGCCTTGCTTGGGAAATCATGTCTGGAAAGAATCCGGTTTTAGTCTCGGGCTTTTTTGCTGGTGGGTACATACCCAGCATTGCGATGTAGCCACCGAGTGGAATGGCCTTTACCCCGTATTCGGTCTCGCCTTTTTTCCTAGAGAACAGGGTTGGGCCAAAACCAATCATGTACTTGGTTACCTTTACCCCAAAGGCTTTGGCGGGAATCAAATGACCGAGCTCATGCAATCCAATGGAGAAAGCGATGCCGATGATGACGAAGATGATTCCGGCTAGGTACCAAAGAGTTTCGCTCACAAACCCAATCTACTTCACGGTACCGACCAAGCCTGCTGGACTATTCACATTCTGGGGAAACTAACAGGCCTTAGCAATCTGAGCATCGGTTCTATCCCTTGCCCACTTCTCGGCTGCCAAGACACTTTCTAGACTCAACTGCGAATCCGGTTCGTGTGCTTCTACCGCTCTTTCAATGAGTTCGGTTATTTGATCAAACGAAATCAGCCCAGCATGAAAAGCCGCCACCGCCTGTTCGTTGCTGGCGTTGTAAACAGCCGGGTAGCTCTTGCCGAGCTTTCCAACCTGCCTTGCAAGCTTCACGGCACCAAAGACATTCTCATCTAGCGGATCAAATTGCCAGCTGTGCGACTTACTCCAGTCAATAGGCGAAGACACTTCTGCAATTCGTTCTGGCCAGCTAAGCCCTAGTGCAATCGGAAGTTTCATATCCGGTGGTGATGCCTGAGCAATAACCGAACCGTCAACAAACTCCACCATGGAGTGAATGACGGACTGTGGGTGAACAGTTACTTCGATGCGCTCAAAAGGAATGTCAAACAGCAAGTGCGCTTCGATTAGTTCTAGCCCTTTGTTCACCATCGATGCGGAGTTTGTAGTTACCACTTGACCCATTACCCAAGTTGGGTGAGCAAGTGCTTGCGCGGGGGTAACTTCGGAAAGCTGAGTTTTGCTAAAGCCCCTGAAGGGCCCACCGGATGCGGTAAGGATTAGTTTTCTAACTTCGGATGATGATCCCGCACGAAGACACTGAGCAATTGCCGAATGCTCGGAATCAACCGGAACAATCTGACCAGGCGCCGCTAAATCTTTGACTAGCTGCCCTCCAACAATCAGTGACTCTTTATTGGCAAGAGCGAGAGTTTTTCCAGTTCTAAGAGCTGCAAGAGTTGGGGCTAAACCAATTGATCCTGTGATGCCGTTTAGGACAACAACGGCGTCAGTTTCTGAAACCAGCTTTGTGGCAGCTTCGGCGCCCAGCACCGCCTTGGAGGAAGAGAGTCCGAAATGTTCGCGCTGTGCTTCTAGGTCCTTGGAATTGGACCCCGCGGCTAAGCCGACAACTTTGAATTTGTCAGGGTTTTTGTTGATTACCTCAATGGCTTGGGTACCAATTGACCCAGTAGATCCAAGGATTATGACGTGGCGCATTTATCAATAATGGCATGCTGGGGCAATCAATTGGGCTGGCGTAGAATTAGAGAACCATGGAAATCACCCAAGAACTGAAATTAGTTACCGCCATTCCAGGGCCAAAGTCCCTAGAATTTCACAAAATAAAGCAACAGGAAGTTAGCAACGGCGTTGGCACCATGTTGCCGGTATACATCGAAAGAGCTCACGGAGCTGTTTTGGTTGATGTGGATGGCAATCAACTAATTGACCTTGGAAGCGGAATTGGTGTTGTAACCATCGGTCACACCAACAAGCAAGTAGTTGACGCTGTCATGGAGCAGGTTCAAAAACTTACCCACTCTCTTTTCACCGTAACCCCATACCTTCCTTACCTTCAGGTCTGTGAAATTCTGAACCGCAGAACTCCTGGCAAGTTTGAAAAGCGCTCCGCCTTGTTCAACTCGGGCGCCGAAGCGGTTGAAAACGCTGTGAAGATTGCTCGCAAATACACCGGTAGGGGTGAAATAGCTGTGTTCGACCACGGTTACCACGGCCGAACAAACCTCACCATGGCAATGAACTTCAAAGCCCATCCTTATAACAATGGATTTGGTCCGTTTGCTCCTGGTGTGCACCACGTACCAATGTCTTACCCGTTCCGCGATCCACAAGGCATGACCGGTGAAGAAGCCGCTCGTCGCGCAATTACCTACATGGAAAAACGCGTTGGAGCAGAAAGTCTTGCTGCGGTGGTAATCGAACCGATTCAAGGTGAGGGCGGATTTATTGTTCCCGCTCCGGGCTTTTTGAAAACCATTGCTGACTGGGCGGCAAAAAATGGAATAGTAATGGTCGCCGACGAGGTCCAGGCAGGAATTGCACGAACTGGAAAATGGTTTGCCAGCGAATGGGAAGAAGGCTTTGAGCCGGATCTAGTGATCATCGCTAAAGGTATTGCAGGCGGTATGCCGATTTCGGCAGTAACCGGCCGAGCAGAAATAATGGATGCTTCGCACCCAGGCGGAATTGGTGGCACCTACGGTGGTAACCCTGTCGCCGCCGCAGCCGCTGTTGCGGTTCTAAACCAGATCGAAGCTGGCGGTGTGCTCGAGCAGGCTGAGCGAATCGAAAAAATCATCAGCGCTCGTCTAGAGCAGATGAAAAAGAAGTATCCAGTAATCGGTGATGTCCGAGGCCGAGGCGCAATGCAGGCCATCGAATTCGTAGAGCCTGGAACCCTTAATCCGAACTCAAAAGCCGTTGAGGCAGTTTCCAAGTATGCCCACAGCCACGGCGTTGTGATTCTGAGCGCAGGAACCCACGGGAACATAATCAGATTCTTGCCACCGCTAGTAATCAGCGATGCCCTGCTGAACCAAGCACTGGACATCGTCGAAGCTGGCATCGCCTCCCTTTAATTAGGCACAACTCATGACCTCTTTTTACGATCCATCGCGCCTAGAGCAGCTCTTTGCCAAAGAGCTGGAACTGTTTGTGAAAACTCATCCCGAGTCCAAAAAGCTTCACGACAAAGCGGCCGGACCCATGATGAATGGTGTTCCGATGTCTTGGATGAAAAAGTGGCCAGGCCCATATCCGGTTTATGTGGCTAGCGCCAAAGGCGCTCACTTCACGGATGTCGACGGCAATGACTACGTAGACTTTTGCCTCGGTGACACCGGATCCATGGTTGGTCACTCCCCCGATGCATCCGTTGCTGCAATTAAGAAGCAGCTCGATAAAGGCATCACCTTCATGCTGCCTACCGACGACGCCGCAGTTGCCGCACAAACTCTTGCCGATCGATTTGGTTTGGAAAAATGGCAATTCACTCTCACTGCTACCGATGCCAATAGGCATATCATCCGCTACGCCAGGCACGTCACTGGTCGCAAGAAGATTGTGATCCATGATTACTGCTACCACGGCACCGTGGATGAAACTTTCGCCAACCTCGACGAGCAAGGTAACACCGTTAGCCGCGCTAACAACATTGGTGCTCCAGTAGATCTAAGCGAAACTACCTGGGTCGTGCCATTCAATGATCTAGCGGCTGCTGAGAAAGCCTTTGCATCTGGTGAGATCGCAGCAGCACTTATTGAACCCGCGATGACCAACATTGGAATCGTGCTTCCAGAGCCTGGTTATCTTGAGGGACTAAGGCAGCTTGCGACAAAGTACGACGTGATCTTGATTCACGATGAGACACATACTCTTTCCGAAGGTGTTGGGGGCATGACTAGAAGACGCAACCTTCGACCAGACGCAGTCATACTTGGTAAAACCATAGGTGCTGGAATTCCTGCTGGAGCCTTTGGCATGAGCACAGCCCTCGCCGAGCGAATCGCAAAAAGTGTTCACCTTGAGCACATTGACGTAGGTGGTGTGGGAGGAACCTTGGCAGGTAACGCACTATCCATGGCGGCTATCCGCGCAACGCTTACCGAGGTGCTCACCGAAGAGGCCTTCGAGAAAATGGAGAAAATCTCCATCGAATGGACCAGGGCAGTTCAAGAAGTTATCGATGAATTCAACGTTCCTTGGCAGGTCAGTCAACTTGGCTGCCGAGCTGAATACAGCTTTAGATCAACGGCCCCAAGAACCGGTAAAGAAGCAGCAGATGCCGATGATTTCGCGCTGCAGCAGTACCTTCAACTTCACGCCATCAACCGCGGAGTTTTGATGACGCCATTTCATAACATGGCACTGATTTCACCTGAAACAACCCTTGAAGATGTTAAGCGTCACGCTCTGCACTTCAGGGAAGCTGTTGAAGCTCTATTTGGCTAGTTTTGCAAGTCTCTTGCGCTTGAGTGCGCCCCCGAGCTGGAATACCAGCACCAGCGCGATCGCAAAGATAAACACCGCAGAGCCAATAACGTTTGCCTCTGGTGGGATACCACGCAGGGCTGCCGCGTAAACATACTTCGGGAAAGTAATCTCAGTTCCGGAGTTAAACGCGGTAACGATGTAGTCATCGAAGCTAAGGGCCAAAGATAGCAGCGCCGCAGCCATGATTCCAGGCAACAACAGCGGGAAAGTAATCTTCATAAACACCTGAGCAGGTGGCGCATAGAGATCTCTACCGGCTTCTTCAAGCTTTGGATCAAGCGTTGCGATTCGAGCCTTTACAGTTACTACAACAAAGCTCAAGGTAAACAAAATGTGACCTACGATTACGGTACCGATACCTCTTGGGATACCCACGTTGAAAAACTGCGCCGCAAGCCCAGCACCCATAACTACCTCTGGGGTAGCGAGCGGCAAAAACAGCAGCAGGTTGGTTGCGGAGCGGAATTTGAACTCGTATCTGGTTACCGCAATGGCAAGCATGGTTCCCAAAATTGTGGAAATAATAGTTGCGGTAACGGCAATCAGAATCGAGTTACCAAAGGCCTCACAAACCGCCTCGTTATTACATACCCCAGTCCAGTTATCAAAAGTGAAGCCCTGCCAGCCAGGAGTGTTCTTAAACGGGTCGTTGAAAGAAAACACGAAAGTGTAACCAATTGGGAACATGAGAAAGATAAATGCCAAAGAGATGTAGGTAGGAAGTAGGTACTTGCCCAAACTGAACTTGTTCAAAGCAGGTCCTCCGTTCCAGTTCGCCTAATGTAAATCGAGACCAGCACCACAATCGCGGCCATTAGCATCACGGACAATGCCGATGCACTCGGAAAGTCCTGAATGGTGATGAAGTTTGCTTCAATCACATTTCCAAGCATCGAGGTATTTGGGCTACCCAGGAAGTTACCGCTAGCGGTTACGTAGTCACCTGCGATTGGGATAAAGGTAAGTAGCGTTCCCGAGGTAATTCCAGGAATCGAAAGTGGAAAAGTAACTTTCCAAAAGGTACTCGAAGGCTTAGCGTAAAGGTCATTTCCAGCTTCCAGTAATGCAGTGTCTAAGCGTTCCAAGTTTGTGTAAAGCGGAAGTGTCATAAACGGAATGAAGTTGTAGGTCAAACCAAACACCACCACAAGTGATGATCCGAGCAGGAATTCATTGTCTGCCAATAGCCCTAGATCTCTAAGAAGTGTCGAAATGAACGAGTCCTGACTAAACACTTGCTTCCAGGCAAAGGTGCGAAGCAAGAAGCTAATGAAAAATGGTGCAATAACAAGTGTCAATAACAGTGCTTGCAAGACGGGCTTATTTCTTGCCTTTACCCCGATGAAGTAAGCAATTGGATAGCTAATTGCTAAAGCTAACAAAGTGGCCACGGTTGCGTAGAAAAACGATCGGATGATCTGATCGAAGTATTCCCCAACTACAAATGCGTAATTTCCAAACTCAAGACCTGGCTGATAAACACCGATTCCACCGCCAAGAACTGGCGCCTGAAGTGAAGTGGTGATTAGGGAAGCAAAGGGTGTTATGAAAAACAGGCCTAAGTAAAACAAACCAGGCAGCACAAGAAGAAGGACAATTTTTGGATTCTTTGACTTCCCTGCGGTCTTTTTCTTCTTGACCGATACCTGGGTTGACATGCTGCTAGTTACCTTCAGGCTTCGCTTCAGGAAGATCGGAGAGCCCGAAGCTGTGCTCAACCTTCCAGCTAACCCAAACCTTGGCACCGAGCTCAGTTACAGGAGATTTTCCAATGTTCTGGGCAAACACCGTAACTTCCCCAAGATTTGGAATATCGATTAGGTACTGGTTACTAACGCCAGTGAACCTGATGTCGATGATTTCTCCTGGACCAACAACATTTAGTCCTGCGCTAGCATCAGGCTCAGCGTCTTCGTGGAAAAAGGCCTTTTCTGGTCTAACGCCGATAGCAATTTTGCCAGTGGTCTTTTCTGCACGGTTGGTAGGAACCTTGATCTGACGACCGCCAATGCTGATGCTGACAGAATCTCCCGAAGTTTCAACTACGTCACCAACAAAAATATTTGATTGACCTAGGAACTTAGAAACAAATAGTGTCTTTGGTCTTTCGTAAAGAGCTTCCGGAGCACCCATCTGCTCGATTCGACCCTTGTTCATAACCGCAACGGTGTCGGCCATGTCCATGGCCTCTTCCTGGTCGTGGGTTACGTGCAAGAAGGTCAAACCAACCTCGATCTGAATAGCTTTTAGCTCAACCTGCATTTGACGTCTTAGTTTTAGATCCAGCGCACCGAGTGGCTCATCCAACAACAGAAGTGATGGGCGGTTAACTAAGGCTCTAGCGAGCGCCACTCGCTGCTGCTGACCTCCAGATAGCTGGGTAGCTCTGCGCTCTGCTAGGTGCTCAAGTTCAACAAGCTTCAGAGCCTCAGTTGCTTTGGGAAGAGGTTCGCTAACTTTGCGCTGACGAAGTCCGAATGCCACGTTTTCCAAAACCGACATGTGTGGAAACAGTGCGTAGTTTTGGAACACGGTGTTTACTGGTCGCTCGTGAGGCTTGATGTTCGTTACGTCTTGATTACCAATAAGAATTTTTCCCTTAGTTGGTGAATCAAGACCTGCAACCAGTCGTAAGGTCGTTGTCTTGCCGCAACCAGATGGGCCAAGCAGTGCGAAGAACTCACCGGCTGGGATCTTTAGGTAAAGATCCTCAATTGCAACAAAACCAGGATATTCTTTCCTGATACCAACTAGCTCTAGATCTGCCCCTCTGGCAACGAACTCGACGGCCAACTAAGCGCCCAGCTGAACTCTGCCCCAAGCGGTTACGAATGACTGCTCTTCCTGAGCGCTCAAAGCACGGAAGCCGTGGGTAGAAGCTAGGAAGGCCTCGTCTGGGAAGATCAACTTGTTTTCAGCCAATTCAGGATCCAACTTGATTGCTTCCTCGTAAGCTCCAACTACCGGTGTGATGTAGTTCACGTACGCTGCAAGCTCTGCCGCGTTTACTGGGTCGTAGTAGTAGTTCATCAACAATTCAGCGTTCTTCTTGTGAGTAGCACCCATTGGAACTGTGAACATATCAGAAGAGATTGTGCCACCAGTCTCAGGGATAAAGAAACCGTACTTGTCGAAGCCAGCGCCGAAGTTCATCTGGACAACGTCTCCAGACCAAACAATTCCAGCAACGTACTCGTCGTTAGCAAAGCCGTCCATGTATTCGTTACCTGCGAAAGCCTTGATCTTGCCATCTGCGTAAAGCGCAGCAATATCGTCAATTACTCCGTTGAAAGCGTCCTCGGTGAACGATGATGCGCTCGTGATGTCGATTCCCTTTGCCTGAGCGATAACTCCGACGGAGTCCCTCATCTCAGAGATAAGCACAATGCGACCGTTTAGCTCTGCTTGCCACAGGTCCTCAACGCTTTCTGGTGCGTCTTTTCCAGTTAGCTCTTTGTAAAGTTCCTTGTTGTACGCGATACCACCCAAGATTCCCTGGTAAGGAAGTGTGAAGTCGCGGTTTGGGTCATAGGCTGCGCCCAAGTATGCAGGGGCAACATTTGCCTTGTTTGGAATGTTTGCGGAGTCAAGCTTTTGAACCTGTCCATCGTTTACCAAACGAGCTGCTAGCCAGTCGGTTGGGCAGATAAGGTCTGCTCCAACATCTTTACCTGCGATGAGCTCGTTTCGGTTAATTCCGTACCACTCGTCGTTGTCGTTGTATTCCTCTAGGTACTCAACGGTGATTCCAGATTGCTCTTGGAAGCGCTCAAGTGTTGGCTTGGATAGTTCGTCTTCTGAAAGGTCCATGTAGCCTGGCCAGTTGTACCAAACCAATACCTTCTCGGAATCCGAGACGTCGGTTGCAGGAACCAAAGCTTCTGAAGTTGCTCCGCCACCATCACCGGCAGGTGCGCAAGCAGCCAAACCAAGAGCGGCTCCAACACCAGCAGCTCCAGCTAGTGCGGTTCTACGAGTTAGTGTCTTGCGACGAGACATCTTTACAAGCTCTGCAAGCATCGGGTCTTGTGGGAGAGAGTTTGGATCTTTCATTATTGGCAACTCCTGGTGAAATAAAAGGCGAACAAGGAAAGAGCTGGGTTGTCCCAGACCCTTGGACTTTATCCTGCCACAAAAATTTCCCACAAAAGCCAAAAAACCGCCATTTGGCAAGGAGAAATTTGAGCGTGTCCCAGGCCCTAAATTGCCTCTGACACGTGGTCTCCCGAGCGGGTATCCTTCTAAAGGCGCCCGTTGAGGTTCCAATTTCGAACTCAGGAGAACCCGATGAAGATCTCAATTCCAAAAGAGGTCAAGAACAACGAATATCGCGTTGCGATTACTCCAGCCGGAGTGCACGAGCTTGTCTCTGCCGGCCACGAGGTCACCGTCCAAGCTGGAGCTGGTCTTGGTTCAGCTATCTCCGACCAGGAATACCAATCGGCTGGAGCAAAGATTGCCGCTTCCGCAAGCGAGACTTGGGCCGCTGGGGACCTCGTACTAAAGGTAAAAGAGCCAATCGAATCTGAGTATCCGATGCTTCGTGAGGGCCTGACGCTATTTACTTTTCTCCACCTCGCCGCAGACCTACCTCTAACTAAAGAGCTAATCAATAAGAAGGTAACCGGAATCGCTTACGAAACCGTTCAGCTCCCTTCTCGTCAGCTTCCTCTTCTTGCCCCGATGTCTGAAGTTGCCGGTCGCCTTGCGCCACTGGTTGGAGCCAGCACCCTACTTCGCCAAAACGGCGGCAACGGAATGCTACTTGGCGGAGTTCCAGGAACTCGTCCTGCCAAGGTGGTTGTTCTAGGTGGCGGCGTTGCAGGCACCAGTGCGGTGGCCGTGGCAGTTGGAATGGGTGCCGAGGTAACAGTTTTGGACACAAACTTGAACAGGCTTCGTGAACTTGACGCTCTTTACGCCGGAAGACTAAAGACAATCGCCAGCAACACTTTCGAAATTGAGCGTGCGGTTTTGGAAGCTGACCTAGTTATTGGCTCAGTTTTGATACCTGGAGCCAAGGCTCCAAAGCTTGTCACCAACGCACTGGTAAAGAAAATGAAACCAGGAGCCGTGCTGGTTGACATTGCAATCGATCAAGGTGGTTGCTTCGAAGATTCCAAGCCAACTACTCACGCGGAGCCTACATTCAAAGTTCACGACACTGTTTTTTACTGTGTGGCAAACATGCCTGGAGCCGTCCCACACACCTCTACCTATGCGCTGACGAATGCAACCTTGCCATACGTGAAAGCAATTGCGAATCAGGGCTGGAAGAAAGCTCTTGCGGCCGATCCAGCTCTGGCTCTTGGTTTGAATACATTTGACGGAGCGCTTGTGAACGAGCCGGTTGCGGTTGCTCACTCGATGAAGGCAACTGAGCTAGCAAAGGTTCTGGCCTAACTCCTAAAGGAAAGCCAAAGCTCTCAGCCTGATCGCTACCTAGGTAAACAATCGCACTGGCCCAACCAGAAACATTTATGCTCTTGTGTTTGCCTGGATTGATTCCAAGCTGAACCATATCAATTGGGTCCGAAGATGACATGGCTACCCTGGCGCGAAGGTTTGTAAGCATCGCGCGCGATACCCCGCTAAGTGATTGGGTTGCTGCCACCAGGTGCACCCCTAACGACCTTCCGCGTGCGGCAATGTCCTCAATGGTGGAAAGGGCCTTTGGACCACTTGCTAGAGCCGCCACAAACTCATCCACCACAACTACCAAGCGTGAAAGTTTGTTGCCACTGGCAACATAGGTTTCAATACTCGAGCACTTGGCACTGGCAAACAGCCGCTCCCTCTCCGCTAACTCATTGGCTAGAAGGGCAAAGAGCGCAAGCTGACTTTCCTGATCCAAGTCGGTAGTTATGCCAATTGAATCTTCCGCAAACTCTTCTAGTGCTGCGCCTCCCTTGTAGTCAAAGAGTGCGAGCTTGAAATCCTGGGTGGCGCGAAGAGAGGTTAGTAGCAGTCTTAGAAATTCCGACTTACCGGATCCGGTTGGGCCAACAACTATTAGATGCGGCCCATCGGTAACCAAGTCCAGAACCATTTCTCTGTTTTCGTTCGCGCCAATCCAGCTCACTAGTTTGCCCTCTCCTACCCCGTTGACCCTAAAGCGATCTTGTTTGATTCGATCAAGAGCAAGAGCAAAATAGTCCCCCGTTGATGCCTTCGACAGCTCGGCAAGAAGTAACTGATGCCATTGCGCTTTCCAGAGAAACTGAAACCGTGGTAACACTCTGTTGCCAATGGCAACGGCTGCATTCGATACGTGCACGACGCTGTTTTCATCAAACTGCGGATAGCGGTTTTTATAGCCTTGGGTTCCAATAAGAATCAGCGCCATAAGAACGCTTATGAGTGCTAGCTGCCAATAGCCACTTGAAAAACCAAAACCAAGACCAATTAGCATCGAGGGTAAATACCAGATCCATTGCATAAAACTAAACCTGCCTCAGATTGAGGCAGGTTTAGTCAATTGGTTTGGAAGTTGTGGATTAGTCCCCGATGTAGCTCATAACGTGCTTGACGCGGGTGTAGTCCTCAAAGCCATACATAGAAAGGTCTTTTCCGTAACCGGAGTGACGGAAACCACCGTGTGGCATTTCGGCAGCAAGAGGAATGTGGGTGTTGATCCAGACGCAACCAAAGTGCAAGCCCTTGCTAAAGCGCATTGCGGTGGTGTGATTCGAAGTCCACACGCTGGCAGCAAGACCATACTTCACGTCGTTGGCATTGCGCATAGCCTCATCAGCATCCTTGAACTTCTGAACGGTGATTACCGGGCCAAAGATTTCGTTTTGGATGTGCTCGTCTTTTTGCTGAAGCCCTGACAAAACAGTTGCCTCTAGGAAGTAACCGTCTCCTGGAAGCTGAGAGCCTCCAGTTTCTAGCTTGGCGTGTGAAGGCAGACGGTCAATAAAGCCTTTGACTCGCTCGAGCTGGTTAGCGTTGTTGACCGGGCCAAACAAGATGTCATCTCGCTTTGGATCTCCGGTCAGAGCATTGGCCTTTACTTCGGCTACCAGCAGGCCTAAGAACTCATCGTGCACATTCTCGTGCACCAGAATTCTGGTAGCGGCGGTGCAGTCTTGACCGGCGTTGAAGTATCCAGCGACCACAATCTGAGCTGCTGCCTTCTGAAGATCAGCATCTGGGAACACAATTACCGGTGCCTTGCCACCAAGTTCTAGGTGAACCTTCTTTACATCTGCTGCTGCAGATTTAGCAACTTCCATACCGGCACGAACCGATCCAGTAATTGACACCATTTGTGGGATTTCGTTTTCGATCATGGCTCGCCCTGTGTCGCGGTTACCTGTCACAACGTTGAATACACCTGGAGGAAGGTGTTCTGCTGCGATTTCTGCCAACAAAAGTGTTGAGGCAGGAGTGGTATCCGATGGCTTCAGTACTACGGTGTTTCCAGCAGCAATTGCTGGAGCAAATTTCCAAACTGCCATGTTCAATGGGTAGTTCCAAGGAGTTACCTGACCGATAACACCAATTGGCTCACGACGGATAGAAGAAGTGTGATCGCGGGCATACTCTGCGGTAGCACGGCCTTCTAGGTTTCTGGCAGCACCTGCGAAGAAGCGAATCTGGTCAACGGAAGGATCCATTTCATACTCAACCAGTGTTGGTCTTGGCTTACCGGTGTTTTCAGATTCCACATCGGCAGCTTCACCGCTTCTTGCAGCAAGTGAATCGGCGATTCTAAATAGCGCTAGCTGACGCTCGGATGGTGTGAAGTTACTCCACACTTCGAATGCAGCTTCGGCAGCTTTGTAGGCACTTGCAACATCGGCTTCTGAAGAAACTGCTGCGGTGGCGTAAGTCTTGCCCGTGGCGGGATTGACAACATCGGATCTTTCGGAGGAGCTAGCCTCAACGTATTTTCCATTGATGAAGTTTTTTAGTTCGCGAACTGCCATTTGTTCATACTCCTTTGTAGAAGAGGCGGCGAGCCTCTATTTAACTATCGATTCTAACCCCAGAAAATGACCCCAAAATCTCGAGTTTTGTATCGAATTAGTTGCAGTTTGAGCCTTTGGGAACCGATTCGTTTGCTTATTCAATGCTTGGCTGGCAAAATCCATGTATGTCAAGAAGTGGAAGAGCAAAGGCTTCTTCGCTCGACGACGTCTCGAAGTTGATCATCGAGCAGCTCCAGGATGATGGCCGAAGGTCCTACTCCGAAATAGGTAAGGCCGTAGGCCTTAGCGAAGCGGCCGTTAGACAAAGGGTTCAAAAACTCACCGAAAAAGGCGTCATGCAAATCGTTGCAGTGACTGACCCGGTTCAGCTTGGTTTTTACACCCAGGCCATGGTTGGTATCAAGTGCAGCGGAGACACCAGCGAAATAGCCGACGCACTTGGCAAGATGACCGAGGTGGACTACGTGGTCATCACCGCAGGAAGCTTCGATATCCTCGTTGAGATTGTTTGTGAAGACGATGACTCGCTAATCAAGATTATTAACTCAAAAATCAGACGGTTGACTGGCGTAACTTCGACCGAAACCTTCGTATATTTGAAGCTAGCAAAGCAGTTCTACAACTGGGGTACCAGGTAATCCCCTAGAAACGAATGGAATAGAAAAAATGGCAGTTACAGAATCTAGGGCAAAGAAACTCGTTGCCGGGATCAAGTCCCTTCTAAAGCGCACAGTCAAGGTGGGAGAAGCAAAGACTCCCAAGCTAGCGCTCGTTGAGGCGCGTAAAGAAGGTAAGAAGATCACTCCTGCCATGCTTGAAAAATCCGCTAAGACGCATCTATGGATGCACTTCACCCGCCATGGATCATTCGCCAACAAAGAGATTCCGATCATGGCTAAAGCCGAAGGTCACTTCGTTTACGACGTGCACGGTAAGAAATACATTGATGGTCTTTCAGGTCTTTTCTCCGTAAACGCAGGCCACGGCCGAAAGCGCCTAGCTGATGCTGCTTCCAAGCAAATCACCGAACTAGATTTCTTTCCGCTTTGGTCCTATGCCCACCCGCCAGCTATTGAACTAGCAGAGCGTTTGATCTCTTATGCGCCTAAAAACATCAGCAGAGTGTTCTTCACCACCGGTGGTGGTGAAGCAGTAGAAAGTGCATGGAAAATCGCTAAGCAGTATTTCAAGATGACTGGCAAGCCAACCAAGCATAAAGTTATCTCTCGCCACGTCGCTTACCACGGCACCAGCCAGGGAGCGCTTTCGATTACCGGTATCCCGGCCATGAAAAAGATGTTCGAGCCGCTAGTTCCTTCAACATTTAGGATTCCAAACACCAACTGGTACCGCGCTCCTTCTTCGTTCAAGACCGAAGAAGAATTTGGTATCTGGGCCGCTAATCGTGCCGAAGAAATGATTCTGTTTGAAGATCCAGAGACCGTGGCGGCTATCTTTGTTGAGCCAATCCAAAACTCCGGTGGTTGCTTCACCGCTCACCCTGCCTATTTCAAGCGCCTGCGAGAGATTTGCGACAAGTACGACATCTTGCTGGTAGCCGATGAAACCATCACCGGTTTCGGCCGCTCCGGTGCGATGTTTGCCTGTGAAAGATATGGCATCGAACCAGACATGATGATTACCGCTAAGGGAATTACTTCTTCTTATCAACCGCTCGGTGCCCTTTTACTTACCGAGAGACTCTTCGAGCCCTTCACAACCGGAACCAACATTTTGGCTCACGGATACACCTTCGCGGCTCACCCGGTAGCGTGTGCGGTAGCGCTTGAGAACCTAGACATCTTTGATGAAGAAGACCTAGTTGGCAACGTTGCCAAGAACTCCGCTCTCTTCAAGAAAACTCTTGAGAAGCTCTACGATCTTCCAATTGTTGGAAATATCCGTGGCGATGGTTACTTCTTTGCCATCGAGCTAGTGAAAGACAAGAAAACCAAGGAGCCTTTCACCGCTCCAGAGCGTGAGAAGCTCCTTCGCGGCTACCTAGGCAGCAAGTTACTCGAAGAAGGTCTTTACTGCCGTGCCGATGACCGAGGTGACTCAGTTATCCAGCTAGCTCCACCGCTTACCATCGGAGCTAAAGAGTTCAACGAAATAGAACAGATTCTTCGCAAGGTGCTAACCCCAGCGATGAGTAAGTTCTAACCAAAGCTATCTTCACCCCAAGACCCCAAGGGGGTCTTGGGGTTTAGCTTTTCCACAACCCCAAAAATTGCCTTGACTGAATCAAAAAACGACAACAATTGAGACATGAGCGAATCAGTAATCTCAAGGCGATCATTTCCCTCGCCTTTTGGTTTCATAACCATCACCGCGGAAGACGAAAAGATCACCTCTGTTGAGCTTTGCAAGAAGGCTAACTCCGTCGGCTCCTCCAAGGTCCTTGAAGATGCAGCCAAGCAAATTGATTTGTATCTAAAGGGAAACCTTCCAAAATTTAGCCTTCCCCTCAAAGTCTTGGGCACACCTTTTCAGCTTGCTGTTTGGAAAGCTATAGCCAAGGTGCCTTTTGGCAAAACTATTTCCTACGGTGAAATTGCCGCAGCTATTGGTAAACCTCAAGCGGCCAGAGCGGTTGGGGCCGCGGTTGGCGCTAACCCAACGCCGTTATTGGTTGGTTGCCACCGCGTTCTTGGATCCAATAGATCACTAACCGGTTACTCAGGTGGCCAGGGAATCAAAACCAAAAAGCTGCTGCTGGATCACGAAGGCATTGACTATGAGTGAGTTTGTCAGCAAGTATCCCGATGGTCTCAGGCGCTGCCGCTGGCCCAAGCAAGATCAGATTTACATCGACTATCACGACACCGAGTGGGGCGTGAAGCTAGAAGGAGAAAATGAACTCTTTGAACAGCTTGCTCTTGAGGCATTTCAAGCAGGGCTGTCATGGATCACTATCTTGAAGCGCAGGCAGGGCTTTAGAAAGGCATTTCACAACTTCAACATCCGCAAGGTTGCCAAGATGACCGATAAGGACATAGAGCGGCTAATGCAAGATGAAAGCATTATTCGAAACCGGGCCAAGATAAGGGCAACCATCAGCAATGCACGCTTAATCTTGGAACTAGATCAGCCGCTAACTTCATTGATTTGGTCTCACGCGCCCAAGCGGGCAACAACACCTGCAGCTAACTTTGAATTCAAGGCCATTACCCCAGAGTCAATTGCGCTGAGTAAGACACTGCGAAGTCTGGGGTTTTCGTTTGTTGGCCCCACAACCATGTATGCGATGATGCAGTCAATTGGCATGGTGAATGACCACGCACCGGGTTGTTTCAGGAGAAACGAACTATGCCACTAAGGTTATAGCTATGACCCCTGAAGAATTCACGTCAACGTACCGCCAGGTACTTCCACAGATCACAAATTATCTTGTGAGGCGCGTGAGCCCTTCAGATGTTGAGGACCTAGCCTCTAGAATCTTTGAAATAGCTTGGACGAAAAGATCTGAGGCACCCAAGGGCTTTGAGCTCCCTTGGCTCTATAGAATCGCTGGATTCGTGGTCGCAAATCACCGAAGAAGTCAGAAGGCTAAAGAAAACTTCTTGGTCTTATTCCGGCCAAGGGATTCTGCACCTTCTGCAGAGGACATCGCTCTAAGCGACCTGAGTCTTTCAGAGGCTTGGGCCAAGCTGACCCCAGCAGAGCGCCAGGTTATTTCCCTTAGTAGCTTTGAAGGTCTAGACAATGCGGACTCGGCCAGGGTGTTGGAAATCTCTACTAATGCCTTCGCTCTTAGGCTGAGCAAGGCTAAGGCCAAACTTAGAGGGCTGCTTTCTTAAAGTTTCTAGACATAATCACCTACCTGGCTACATAACCTATATATGAATACTCCAGATGAACTAGACGCCCGTCTGCGTAAGGCAGACCCCGCAAACAAAGCCAAAACTGAGCCGCTATCAGCTGAAATCTTGGCAGCCGCCTCAAAGTCCAAACTAAGACTTGGCCTTACTCAAAGATTTGAACTCCTTTCAGCCAAAGCCAGAGGTTTCGCTTTGGGTGGTTTAGTTTCTGGAACAGCGGCAATCCTGGCAGTGGCCATAGTAGTAAACCCAATCCAAACCCCACTGATTCAATTAGCTGCTTCATACCAGGGTCCTTCGAATGGATCCGGCTCGATGTCTGAAGCATCCGACGACAAACTGATGTCTATGCCGTTTTTTAGCTATGACTATGTGGCCGGACCTAATCTGTCAAACGAGAGTGGATCTGGCCAAATCTATAAGCTAGTGCGCACCGGAACTCCAGAATCGATCCTCCAGAAAGTATCAAGATTGTTTGATGTTCAGGGCAGCGTTAAGAAGTTCCCTGATTTCAGTGAAGCCAATCCTGGCTACTTTTTTGGTGAATCCGATGATCCTTGGGGCATTGACAATCAGAACCCAATCGTTTCGGTTTGGTGGAGCGGGACAGCATCTTGGTACTATTCCAATCCTTCTGACTCTTCAATTTCGAGTTCTTGCAGCTCAATGGACGCCGAAGGGTTTTGTGAAGAGTGGATTGAGCCTGTTGCAACCCCAGAACTACTTCCAAGCAAGTCTGAAGCCATAGCCAAAGCTCTGGAGGTATTCAACGCAACTGGCCTAGCCGTGACTGAATCTGACTTGCGAGTTGACATGTCAGAATGGGGTGTTTCCGTGTCCGCCGCGATGGCTGTAGACAATCAGCCGACAAGTATCGAATGGTACATCGGCTGGGGTCCTGATGGCGAGATTAGCTACGCGCAAGGCCACTCGGTGGTTGCCCAAGCCGTTGGCACCTACAACACCATTTCGCCTGTCCAGGCTATGGAGCGACTCGACCAGTGGATCTGGTATGGATCTCCACCTAGCTATTTGTATGAAAAATACCCGGCAATTTATAGCGACATGAGCGTTCGCAATGAACCACTTGTTGACCCAGAAGTATCAGAAACCGAAGTGATAGCCGAGCCGATTGAACCTAGTCCATCAGAGACCGCGTCAGCGGTGCCTGAACCTACCGAAACTGAGCCAGCCCCTGTTGAGCCCCAGGTTGTCACTTTGACAATTGTTAGGGCAGAGTCAGCTCTCTTGGGTATTTGGGATGCTGCTGGGGACGTTTGGCTTGTACCAGGCTGGGTCATGTTTAACGATGAGGGATGGTGGAGCACGGTGATTTCATTGATTGAGGGAATTATTGCTCTTCCTGACCCAGGCATGTTTGATGTAGAGCCTCTTCCTGCAGAAGACTCATCCGTAGGTAATTAGTAAAAGCTTTTTACCTGAAACTTCCAGCTTAAGTTTGGCTAGCTTCGCGACGGAATTGAGGTCTGCCACAGTTTTAGGCGCTGGAGTGATCATTAATGCCGACCTAAGAAACTGGCCCTTGGCTTGTTTATTGAAATGATTTGGCCTCGTGCGTTTCCCCTTTTTGTCCTCCAGCACTACTTCAAGGGTGTAACAGGAAAGGTTTTTTGGGACAGGCGCTAGCTCAGCGTATGAATTGGATCTCATGTCAATCACTATCTCTTTCGAAAGCTTCGGCCATACCATCTCATGAGCTTCCTGCCATAGCTTTTTGAGGTTTAGCCCAGAAAGTTTTGACCCTGCTGAGAACCGGTAGTTCGGAATTTGATTACCGGCTGAGATCAGTCCAAAAAGCGAGGATTGGATAAACACAGTTTTGCTTGCCCTAGATCGCATAGCCGAAGTGACGCCACCTGCTTTGAGCGCGTCATACAAGGTGCCGGTGTATCGATCCAGGGCAGGTAAAAACTTGGGGTTTGCTAGATCGAGGTTCACGTCAATTTCCCCAAGTTGCTTTGGCCCTAGCTTGAGAGCTTTGGCCGCAAGAGAGGGGTTCTTGCAGATATCAAGCAACGCCTCCTGAAGAACTTTGCGAGTTTTGTCTAATTCTTTGTGGCTCAGAACCTTGGCCATCTTTTTGCCACCGGGCTCCTTGGTTTCAGAAGGTGGGAGCAAAAAGATCATTCCATAAGCCTAGACTTAGACCATGGTCAAACTTACAAAAATCTATACCCGAACAGGCGATGAGGGTTTAACTGGTCTAAGCGACTTTTCTAGAACTCGCAAAACAGATCCCCGAATCGAAGCGTACGCCGACGTTGATGAGGCTAACTCTGCCATTGGTGTTGCTGTTGCACTAGCCCATGGCGAGTTCGATGCTGAAACTTTAGCGCTGCTATCCCAGATTCAAAATGACCTATTCGATCTAGGTGCAGACCTTTCAAACCCACTCAATGAGCACTACGAGTATGAACCCCTGCGCGTAGATGCAATTTGGATTGACGCTTTAGAAGAAGCCATTGACAAATACAACAAGCAGCTTGAAAAGCTAGATAGCTTTATTCTTCCTGGAGGTTCCGGGCTAGCTGCCGGCCTGCACTTGGCAAGAACTGTTGTTCGCAGAGCAGAGCGCGCCACCTGGCACGCTATAGAAAAGTATGGAACCGATCCTGCAAAAAAGGGAAATAACAACGGTGGAGTAAGCGTTTTGGCTGCCAAGTACCTAAACCGTCTTAGCGATCTATTGTTTGTCCTTGCTCGTTTTGCCAACATTAAGCACGGTGGCGATGTGAAGTGGATTCCGGCTTCAAACAGACGCGAACGTCCTGCAAGCACCCGTCCAGAACAGGATTAGGCCAGCGAAGCATTTCTGGCAACAACAGTTACCACGTCATGCTCCACTGACAAGAATCCATCATCTGCGGTAACAACAAGTACTTCACCCTCGGGTTTGGTAACCCTTACCTCGCCGTTAGCCAAGATGGCAAGCATCGGTTCGTGACCAGGCATCAAACCGATTTCGCCTTCAACTGTCTTGGCTACCACTAACTTGGCTTCGCCAGACCAAACTGCCTTATCGGCAGCAACTAGCTCAACCCGCAGAGTTTTTTCAGACAAGGTTAGTTACCAGATTCCTTCTGAATCTTGGCCCACTGGCGCTCAACGTCTTCTAGGCCACCGACGTTGAAGAACGCCTGCTCCGCAACGTTGTCGAAGTCACCGTTTGCAATCTTGGAGAATCCTTCGATGGTCTCCTTAAGTGGCACGGTAGAACCTGCAACACCGGTGAACTTGGTAGCCATGTAAGTGTTCTGAGACAAGAACTGCTGAATTCTTCTTGCTCTTGATACTGCGACCTTGTCTTCTTCGGAAAGCTCCTCAACACCCAAGATGGCGATAATTTCTTGCAATTCCTTGTTCTTCTGAAGAATCTGCTTGACCCTAACTGCAGTCTCGTAGTGATCCTTGGCGATGTAGCGAGGGTCCAAGATTCTTGAAGTTGAAGAAAGTGGATCCACGGCTGGGTATAGACCCTTGGAAGCAATTTCACGGCTTAGCTCGGTTGTTGCATCCAAGTGAGCAAATGTGGTTGCTGGGGCTGGGTCGGTGTAGTCATCGGCAGGAACGTAAATTGCCTGCAGCGACGTAATCGAGTGACCACGGGTTGAAGTGATTCGTTCCTGCAATAGACCCATCTCATCTGCCAAGTTCGGCTGGTAACCCACGGCAGATGGCATACGGCCAAGCAGTGTGGAAACCTCAGAACCTGCCTGAGTGAAGCGGAAGATGTTGTCGATAAATAGCAACACGTCCTGCTTCTGAACATCGCGGAAGTACTCCGCCATGGTCAATGCAGACAGGGCAACACGCAAACGCGTGCCTGGTGGCTCATCCATCTGACCGAACACGAGGGCGGTCTTGTCGATAACACCCGACTCGGTCATTTCGTCGATTAGGTCGTTACCTTCACGGGTGCGCTCACCAACACCGGCGAATACAGACACACCGTCGTGGTCTTCTGCCACACGGTAAATCATTTCCTGAATCAAAACGGTCTTACCAACACCGGCACCACCGAATAGACCAATCTTTCCACCCAATACGTAAGGGGTTAGAAGGTCAATAACCTTGATTCCGGTTTCGAACATCTGAGTCTTTGACTCAAGCTGGTCGAAAGCTGGCGGCTGACGGTGAATTGGCCAACGCTCGGTGACCTCAATTTTTTCGCCTGGCTTAGCGTTTAGAACTTCACCGGTTACGTTGAAAACGTGGCCCTTGGTGACATCTCCAACTGGAACAGAAATTGGCGCTCCGGTGTCAGACACAGTGCCACCGCGAACCAAACCATCGGTTGGCTTCAATGCAATGGCGCGAACTAGGTCATCGCCTAGATGCTGAGCCACCTCAAGAGTTAGAGTCGTGGTTTCTCCCAACAGGTCAATCTCTGTTGTGAGGGCGTTGTAGATCTCAGGGATGGCATCGTGTGGGAACTCGATGTCAACCACCGGACCATTTACTCGAGCAATGCGCCCGGTGCCTGCCTGTGGGGTTGTCTTTGTCTCAGCCATTTCTTATCTTTCTCTTAGTCCTCATCGCCAACGGTGGCCAGTGCATCCGCACCACCGACGATTTCGGAAATCTGTTGCGTAATTTCTGATTGACGTGCCTGGTTGCTCAAACGGGTGTAGTTCAAAATCAGCTTCTCAGCGTTATCGGTAGCTGACTTCATGGCCTTCTGACGTGCAGCGTGCTCGGAAGCCGAAGACTGAAGCATTGCGTTGAAGATTCTGCTCTCGATGTAAACCGGTAGTAATGCATCAAGCACCTTGTTTACATCTGGCTCAAACTCGTAAAGCGGGAAGATCTCGCTCTTCGAAGGCTCTTCAACACCCTCAACTACCTCAAGAGGAAGCAAGCGAACAACTTCTGGAACCTGGGAAATCATCGACACGAAGCGGTTGTAGACCATGTGAATCTCGTCTACTCCCCCGTCCTTGGCATCGGTGTTGAAATCAGCCAACAGCGCATCAGCAATTGACTTAGCAGTTTCAAACTCAGGAAGGTCAGTGCCACCAACCCACTGCTGACGAGATAGCCTCCTGCGGAAATTGAAGTAGCTAACGGACTTTCTTCCAACCAGGTAGTAAACAACGTCTTTACCCTGGCTCTTTAGAAGTGTTACCAGCTGCTCAACTTCTTTTAGAACGTTCGAAGAAAACGCTCCTGCAAGACCACGGTCGGAGGTAAAGATAACAACCGCTGCGCGATCAATGGTCTCTGGCTCAGTAGTCAGCGGGTGATCTATGTTCGAGTAGGTTGCAACAGCTGATACCGCGCGGGTAACAGCTCTTGAGTAAGGAGTTGAGGCAGCAACGCGCTGTTGCGCCTTGTAGATACGGGAAGCCGAAATAAGCTCCATGGCGCGAGTGATCTTCTTTGTGGTCTGAGCCGACTTGATTTTCTGTCGGTAGACCCTTAGCTGCGCTCCCATATCTCTCCTTTCCTAGTCTCGAATTGGCAACTACGCTTTAGCGCTTTTGCTTGACGATCTTTTCCTGGTTTACTTCTTCTTCTTCCAAAGCGTTGACTGCTTCGTTACCCAAAGAAGAAAGTGGAACACCCTGGCCGGTTTGGAAGCCCTTCTTGAACTTGTCAATGGCAGCATCCAACTCGCGGGTGGTGTCATCCTCGAGGTTCTTGGTTTCACGAATGGTCTCGATTACCTTGCTGTTGCGCTTTAGGTAATCCAAGAACTCCGACTCGAAGCGAAGAACGTCTTCAACAGGAACTTCATCCAACTTGCCCGAAGTTCCAGCCCAAATAGAAACTGTCTGGTCCTCAACTGGGTACGGAGAGTACTGTGGCTGCTTTAGCAGCTCCATCAATCGCGCTCCGCGAGCTAGCTGCTGACGAGATGCCGCATCCAAGTCAGATGCGAACATCGCGAAGGCTTCTAGTGAGCGGTACTGAGCAAGCTCAAGCTTTAGAGTTCCAGAAACCTTCTTGATTCCCTTCACCTGGGCTGCTCCACCGACTCGAGAAACGGAGATACCAACATCGATAGCTGGACGCTGGTTGGCGTTGAACAGATCCGACTGCAAGAAGATCTGACCGTCGGTGATCGAGATCACGTTGGTTGGAATATATGCTGAAACGTCGTTGGCCTTGGTCTCGATGATTGGAAGTCCAGTCATCGATCCGGCACCCAATTCGTCGTTGAGCTTGGCACATCTTTCTAGCAAGCGAGAGTGTAGGTAGAACACGTCTCCCGGGTAAGCCTCACGGCCTGGTGGACGACGAAGCAAAAGAGACACTGCTCGGTAAGCTTCTGCTTGCTTTGAAAGGTCATCAAAAATGATCAGAACGTGCTTGCCGCCATACATCCAGTGCTGTCCAATAGCGCTGCCTGTATACGGCGCTAAATACTTGAAACCAGCTGGGTCAGAGGCAGGGGACGCAACGATGGTTGTGTATTCCAGTGCGCCCGCTTCTTCCAAAGCTGCTTTGATACCGGCGATGGTGGAACCTTTTTGACCAATTGCTACATAGATGCACCGAACCTGCTTGGTTGGATCTCCGGTTGCCCAGTTGGCCTTTTGGTTAATGATTGTGTCAATCGCGATTGCGGTCTTACCGGTCTGGCGGTCACCAATGATTAGCTGACGCTGTCCGCGACCGATTGGAATCATGGCGTCGATGGCCTTGATTCCGGTTTGTAATGGCTCGTGAACTGACTTTCTAGCCATAACGCCAGGAGCCTGAAGCTCAAGGGCACGACGTGCCTCTGCCTTGATCTCGCCTAAACCATCAATTGGGTTACCCAGCGGGTCAACCACTCGACCTAGGAAGGCATCTCCAACTGGAACAGAGAGAACCTCGCCAGTTCGCTGAACTTCCATACCTTCTTCGATGCCCTCAAAGTTTCCGAGAATAACGGTTCCAATCTCACGCTCGTCAAGGTTTAGAGCAAGACCTAGAGTTCCATCAGCAAACTTTAGAAGCTCGTTGGCCATCGCGGAGGGAAGTCCTTCAACGTGAGCGATACCGTCACCGGCATCGATTACGTGTCCAACCTCGTTGCGCGAAGCCTTGTCGCTCTCGTAGGAGTTCACGAAACCCTTCAGGGCATCGCGAATCTCATCTGGGCTGATTTTTAGATCTGCCATTTGCTTCCTCTACTTCTGGGGCGAACCCCGGTTAGATGCTGGCCTAAGCCAGCATCATCTTTGCTTGCTTGAGACGGTTAGCAACGCTACCGTCAATAACTTCTCCAGCTATTTGAACCTTGATGCCACCGAGAATTGCTGGATCTATCTCGATGTTAAGACGTAGGTCATTTCCGTAATCTCTGGAAAGTGACTTCTCAAGTTGCGCTTGCTGCGAATCGCTCAAGGGTTGGGCAACAGTAACGTTTGCCACCAAGCGCTCCGCGTAAGCGGCAAGTAACTTACCAAACTGCTCCAGAACAACCGAAATGCGAACTTTGGCTGAGCCAATTACCGCAAACCGAATCAGCAAGCTAGCTTCCTTGCCAAACTTGCCTGAAATCAGTTGGTTCACCATGGTGAGTTTTTGCTCATCGCTTGCCTGCCTTGAAGCCAAAGCAATCTGTAGCTGCTGGTCTGAGTCGACAACCTTGCGGAATTCGAACAGCTCAGCTTCCAGGGCCTCAAGGGATTTGGATCTTGCGGCAATGGCAGCAACCGAATGCACGGCTAGCTGCTCCATTGCGCTAACAAGATCAGAACCCTTGGACCAACGCAGAGCGACGATCTTTCCAGCCAACTCAACTGCCTTGGCCGAAACCGATGCTCCAAACACTGCGCTCAGGGCATTTTTCTTGCCCGAAATCTCAGCGGAAGGGTCCGAGAGAATGTTGCGCAGTTGTTTGGATCCAGACATGGCTGAACTGATCACGAAAATCTCTTCCGCGAATCTAAGGTCAGCGTCGACTAGAAGCGGGGTAAGGATTTCCTTAGCCGCTTTTAGTGCTTGCCTGGTAGAGCTCGACATGATGCTTACTTGCCTGCCTTTTCGGAATTTTCTAGATCTTTCAAGAAATCGTCAACAACCTTGGAGGCAGTTGCGCTGTCTTTCAAGCTCTGGCTAACAACCTTGGATGCCAAATCGATTGCCATTGATCCCACTTCGGAGCGCAAGCTAATCAGGGCAGCTTGACGCTCTGCCTCGATTTGGGCCTTGGCGGTCTGAGTGATTCTGGCCGCCTCGGCTTGAGCTTGCTCTTTCAACTCGGCCAGAATCGCAGCGCCCTCGGCACGCGCTTC